>DSDW01000134.1 GCA_011048515.1 Campylobacterota bacterium
AACGAGTTTGACCTTGTATACGGAACAAATGTTGCGGGTATCGATGTGACTGCAGCATACGTATACTATGATAAAGACGGTAGTGATGCAGCTAACGTTGTACGTGTAGTACTAGGCTACAACTTCTAAGAAACGCTCTCGTTTCTTCTGAGAGCCCGGGGTTTCCCTGGCTCTAATCCTCTCTTTTTTTTCTTTCATTTTTATTTTAATTTCACACCTTTTTTCATTTACGCTATAATGCTGGGAAATTTTAACAACTTTCTATTGGATTTTTATGAGCAAGAAACTACATTTAGTCAGCCTCGGCTGCACCAAAAACCTTGTCGACAGCGAGATCATGCTGGGACGTCTCAAAGCGTATGAGATTACCGATGACAACAGAGAAGCCGATGTGATCATCGTCAATACCTGCGGTTTTATCGATGCAGCAAAAGAAGAGAGTATCAATACGGTGCTGAGCCTGCACGATGAACGTAAAAAAGATTCTATCCTTGTCATGAGCGGCTGCCTCTCTGAGCGTTATAAGGAGGAACTGCAGGCGGAGATGCCCGAGGTGGATATCTTTACCGGTGTCGGTGACTACGAGAAGATCGACGCGCTGATCGCCACAAGGCAGAGTACCTTCAGCCCTGAAGTCTACCTTGCCAGCGAAACCGCTGACAGGGTCATCACCGGGTCAAACTACCATGCCTACATCAAGATCGCGGAGGGGTGCAACCAGGCGTGCGCTTTCTGTGCGATCCCAAGCTTCAAAGGGAAACTGCACTCAAGAACACTGAGTTCCATCAAAAAAGAGGTCGAGAATCTTGTGGCACAGGGCTTTTACGACTTCTCGTTCATCTCCCAGGACTCTTCGAGCTACGGACGGGATATGGGATTGAAAGACGGCCTTTTGCAGCTGGTGAAAACCATCGAAGAAGTGGAGGGGGTCAGGTCGGCACGTATTCTCTACCTCTACCCAAGCACAACGACTTTTGAACTGATCGATGCGATCGCAGACTCCGAAACCTTCCAGACCTACTATGATATGCCGATCCAGCATATCGATGACGGGATGCTGAAGATCATGAAGCGTGGTTTCGGGGAGAAAAAGACGATCGAACTCCTTGAGTATATGAAAAGTAAGCCAAATGCATTTATCCGCACTTCAGTCATTGCAGGGCATCCGGGTGAGACAGTGGAGAGCTTTGAGAAGCTGTGTGCATTTATGGAGGAATTCGGCTTTGACAGGTTCAATACCTTTGCCTATTCCAACGAAGAGACAACCTCTGCCTACGCACTGGAGCAGATTTCTGATGAGATCAAAGCGGAGCGCGCTGCGATCCTCGGAGAGATCGCCGAGCGAACGACACTGGCATCGCTTCAGAAGATGGTAGGCCAAAAGGTGGAACTTGTCATTGACGGAGAGAGCGAGGAGCATGAGCTTCTCCTCTCTGCAAGGCCATTGAAATGGGCAGTCGATATCGATGGAGAGATCCTGATCAACGACACCTCTGACCTGCCTGTAGAGTACGGCAAGGTCTATGAGGCGAAGATCACTGAGCTGGTCGGAAGCCAATTACTGGCAACACTATTGCCATAACCACGGTCGTCACAACAATCCCAGGCGGACACGACGGTCCGCCCCTACGGAAATATGACAATTTGGTATATTTTTATATCTGCGTTTCAATTTGGTTAGAATTGATGTATGGTATGGCCTAAACGAAAGCAACTGCGACTGTCAACATATGACTACAATCAAAATGGTCTATACTTTATTACGATCTGCATACACAATAGAAAATGTCTGTTGGGAGAGATCATAGATGATAAAATGTTCAAGTCAAATGCGGGCAGGATGGTGGAACAGATCTGGTATCAGATTCCTGTATACAATCCTGGTATACACCTTCATGAATTTACTATGATGCCAAATCATATACACGGGATTGTGGAATTGGAAAATGCATCTATCTCTTTATCCGGTGTGATACAAAAATTCAAATCTATGACCACATGCAAATACATAGATGGTGTTCGTAATCATCTTTGGGAAACATTTGATAAAAAATTATGGCAACGTAATTATTATGAACATATTATTCGTAACGATCAATCATTAGATACCATTCAAAACTATATTATCAACAATCCAAAAAATTGGGAAAATGATAAATTGTACCGGGCGACATGATCCCGGGCGGACACGACGGTCCGCCCCTACGAGGTAGGGTATTCAAAAATATAATATTGATCTGTAGGGGTCGACCGTCGTGTCGACCCGCGGTTGCCTGATTTAACATTTGTCACAAAACAATCTATTCATCTAAACTGACATAAATATCCATTTCATAAACATCACATGATTTATCCTATTATAACGGACACGACGGTCCGCTCCTACGGATATATGTTATAATTTTAGAATGAAAAAACTCCTACTTCCTACTTCCTCACTACTACTTGGTAAAAAAAATCTCCTAGCTTTCTCAGCAGGGGTGGACTCCTCTGCGCTTCTTTTTCTTTTATTAGAACATCATATCCCGTTTGATATTGCGCTGGTTAATTACGGTACGAGGGAGAGTTCTGATGCGGAAGAGGAGCATGCAAAGCGTCTGGCAGAGAAGTATGGCTTCAAATGTTATACTACAAAAGCACCGCGGTTCGAGAGCCGTTTTGAGGAGCAGGCGAGGGCGTTCAGGTATGCCTTTTTCGAGAAAGTGATCAAAGAGGAAGGGTATGAGACGCTTTTGACGGCACATCAGCTCAATGACCAGCTCGAATGGCTGCTTATGAGACTCTCGAAGGGTGCAGGCCTTTCAGAACTGATTGGACTGGAAGCCGTAAGCCAAAAAGAGAATTATCAGCTTATACGCCCGCTGCTTGAGGTGAGCAAAGAAGAGCTTTTGGAATACCTGGAGTCAAATGGCTACCCCTACTTTATTGATGAGAGCAACCGGGAGGTGAAGTATGAGCGCAACTACTTCAGAAAACACTTTTCCGACCCTTTGATTGCAGAGTATAAAGAGGGGATCAAGCGCAGCTTCAGATATCTGAAAGAGGATCTGAAAAGGCTGGAGAGCCAATATGAACTGCTGCATAGGCAGAAGGAGTTACATATTATCAAGCTCCATAAGACAGAGGCAAAGGTGCAGGCTGCCGATAGGGTGCTCAAAAGCATGGGCTACCTGATGAGTGCAGCACAGCGAGAAGCGTTGGAGAGATCGGAGAGTCTGGTGATCGGCGGTAAGTGGGCGGTAGAAGTGCAGAGTGATCTTCTCTATATTGCGCCCTACAGCACGACAGATATGCCCAAAGCATTCAGGGAGCAGTGCAGGAGATTAAAGATCCCTTCTAAGATCAGACCATACCTATTTGTAGAAGAGATAGATATTTTCGCCGTAGGGGTGGACCGTCGTGTCCACCCGTGATCGTCGTGACAGCCCTGGACCGTCGTGCGCACCCGGGAAGGTTGTGTGTGTCGGGGGTCATCCTGTCCGGATGTGGGATACAAATAATTCTGTGTTTGTTTGTTTGTGTAATGGGTGTTTTTGGTTTGTTTTTTGATGAATGGGTTATTTTAAAATATAATTTTGGTTAGACAACCGCGGGCGGACACGACGGTCCGCCCCTACAGGCCTGTTATGATACTACTAACTACTCTTCACTCTTCGCCAGCGGGTGCGCCTTCATATACTCATCTCTCTTTTTGGCCGTGCCGAGTTTGGTATATACCTGTGTGGTTGCCATGGTGGCGTGTCCGAGGAGTTCACTCACATCAGAGATCCTGGCACCTTCATTGAGTAGGTGGGTAGCAAAGGAGTGGCGTAGCTGGTGCGGGGTCGCTTTGATACCGTGAGATTTGAAAAGTTTGCTCAGCCTGTAGCGCAGCTGTGCGCTGTTGAGGGGGACATTCCCTTTTTCAAAAAGGTATTTCTTGGGTGCATAGGCATCGGTATAGGTTTCTATCATCTCGCTGATCATCGGCAGAAGCGGCAATTCCCTGACCTTGTTCCCTTTTCCTCTGACCTGTACCCATTCGGATTGGATCTGTGAGAGCTGCAGCGTGCTCAGCTCAGTGATGCGCAGTCCAAGCCCATAGAGCAGCGTGATCAGAAGCCTGTCAGGCAATGCAGCACTTTGAAGTACTTCACGGATATAGTGTGCTTCGATAGGCTTGGGAAGGTTTTTGGGTACTTTGACAGAGTCGCCTGCAATGAGTCTGATACGCAGGTTTTGCTGATTTTCCAGATATTTGACAAAGGAGTGGATGGCTGTCAGTCTGGCAGCTATGGTGTGTTTGTTTTTCTGTGCGATCTGGAACCTGTAGGGGGTGATATCCAGTACAAGGGTATCCTCTTCTTCGTAGAAGTGGCTTACTTCCATCATCTGTCTGAGAGCGATCTCGTAGGTGGAGACGGTCGCATCAGAATAGCCCCGGATATCTGCCAGGTAGTCGAGGAAAATGTCGGCGAGTTTCTGAAGCTTTTTTTTCATCTAGACAATGGTGTGCACGAGCATTTTTTCAGTCAAATAGGCTTTCGCCTCGTCCATCTCCATCCCATCGAGATGGAGCACCTTGATGTAAAAGTCAATCTTGGAAAAGGGCTTGGGAATGACAAACCTGTCCCAGCTATCCAGCTGCCAGTATCTCTCACAGGTGAAGTTCACCGTATACAGAGGGAGCTTGCCTTTCATAGTCAGTGCAAGCGCACCGTCGCTCACTTCATGTCTTGGCCCTCTTGGGCCATCGGGGGTGACAAGCAGGTCATCGCCTTTTTTGAGTGCGCGAAAGGCTTCAAGCAGCACCTGTTTGGCACCTCTGGAGCTTGAACCTCTCAGCGGAGTGATATGAAAAAGCTGCAGCACCCTGGCAATGATCTCACCGTCAAAGTGCCGTGAGATGATACCTGATGCAGATTGAGTTTTGTGGAAGTGTCGGTAGGCCTGTGGGGAGAGGAGCAGTTCTCCGTGCCAGCAGACGATCACCCCCTGTTTTTGGGTGATCTCTCCTTGGATATGGAAAGTCTTTTTGGAGGTATACCAGTAAAACCGCATAAGCAGGTAACCCAGGGGAGGGAGGATCACTTTGGCAATGGTTCTTGTAATATCTCTTCGCTTTCCCATACTCTGTTTACGCGCCGATCACCTCTGCGTCAAGCGAGGCTCTGGAAGTTCTGGTGATCCTGACATCCTCGATCTTCCCAAGCAGCTCTTCGCTTCCCTCTGCGAAAACGAGTCTGCCATCATCGGTGCGTCCCGAAACCCGTCCGTTAGGTTTGAGCTCATCAAAATAGACCTTGTGCACCTTTCCGAGCTGATCGTCCATCTGAGCGGCGAGCATCTCAAAATGCCTTGCCTGAAGGCGGCTTAGTCTCTCCGAAGCGACCTCGTCGGGGACTACATCGATAAAGTGCTGTGCTTCCGTATGTGGTCTTGGAGAGTACTTAAATGAGAATACCTGCTCAAACTTCACCTTTTCAAGTACATCCATCGTTTCCTCAAAGTCCTCCTCACTCTCACCGGGGAATCCGACAATGATATCGGTCGAGATCGTAGCTTCCGGGCAGAGCAAACGTATCTTCGCACAGCGGTTCAGAAAGTTCTCTTTGGTGTATCCGCGCTTCATCGACTGAAGCAGGCGGGTGGAGCCGCTTTGGAGCGGGACGTGGATCTGTTTGCAGATCTTGGGGTTGGAAGCGAACTCTTCGAGGAAAGCGTCATCCATATGCAGCGGATGGGGTGAAGTGAAACGGATACGCTCCAGCCCTTCGATCCCTGAGATCTTCTGAAGCAGCTGCGTGAAGTTGATCTTCTCTTCGCTCCCTCCGAAACGGCGTCCGTAGTTGTTGACGTTCTGTCCAAGAAGCATCACTTCTTTGGCTCCTGTTTTTACTGCTTTGGTGATCTCCTGCACGATCAGGTCGCTGGGGATGGAGATCTCTTCGCCTCTGGTTGCCGGAACGATACAGAAGGTGCACTTCTTGTCGCATCCGATAGAGATATTGACCAGTGCTTTGTAGGGGTTGCTTCGGTATTCGCCGAAAGCGTAGGTGCTCTCATCATAGTCTGTAGCGATCTCCACGGCATGTTTTTTCTCCAGAACCTTTGTGATCTTTGAGACATTTCTGGCCCCCAATACAAAATCCACGACAGGAGCACGCTTGATGATCTCTTCTCCAAGGTGAGAAGCGGTACAGCCTGTGACGCCGATCTTAGCCCCCTCTTTTTTGCGTTTGTTGAAGATACCGATCTCGCTGAAGAGTTTGGCGACAGGTTTTTCACGTACCGAGCAGGTATTGATAATGATCAGGTCCGCCTCTTCAAGGTTTTCGGTAAGCTGGTAGGAGTCCTCTTTGTTCAGTTCTGCGATCATGTGTTCGCTGTCGCGAACATTCATCGCACATCCCAGGGTTTCGATAAAAAGTTTTTTAGGTTGTGACATAGTGCAGTCTTCCATTCGGTGAAAGTTTTGTATGAGACACAAAGCCTAAGAGTGTCTCGTTTTCTACAGGGGTGATATTGATAGGCAAATCCGTTCTTTTTGATACACTTTTCGAAGATTAGGCGATGATATGTACTTCGTAGATGTACTCATTCTCATCCATCCCATATCTGACTTCTCTCATATAGACGGAGTATCCCTTCTCTTCAAAATACTCTATCAGCTCTTTAAGCTCTTTATGGGAGTTTTCCTTGTCAAAGTAGAATATAGATCTGTTTGCTAACTCTTCTTCCAATTTCTCTAATTCAATGGTCTTTGGTTTTGCTTTCAGAGTGGTTCTAGCAAGTTTCAGTTTCATCTATATTCCTTTTATTCTATACGCTTAATTAATACTATTATACTTTATTTTTCGTAAAGCTATGTTTAGCTATAATAATCATCTTCAAAAACACCACTTCCTAGATGTTCTTAACACTGTTATGTTACCTCTTGTAGCGGACAAAATTGAAACAGAGTTTGTAATAAAGAATATACGCATGGATAAACGGATAAACAAGGATATATGTTGGAAAAGATATTAGATATTATTGAAGCGATAGCATTGGAAAAAAACCTTACTAGAGAGAGTGCGATAGATGCCTTTAAAGAAGCATTGATCAATACAGCAAAAAAACTGAGCTCTCCCACAAGTACCTTTGAGGTGACGATCGACCCCAATAAAAAAAGCTATGAGATCAACAAGGTCATCACTGTGGTCAAGGATGATGATGATAAACTCTATACGGAGATCGCAAGAGAAGGGAAAGTACAGGAGGTTGAATCGGACAGTTTCATCTCTTTGTCTGATGCAAAAGAGTTTGATGAGTCAATCGAACTTGGAGACCAGCTGAAAGAGGAGTTTGTCCTGGAAGATTTCGGTCGTACTGCCTCGGCAAACCTTTTCAAAGAGCTTGAATACCATATCCAAAGACGGATAGAGCAGGACCTTTTTGAAAAATACAAAGAGAAGATCGGTACGGTGATGATCGGTAATGTAAACCGGATTGATGCAGATGAAAATACCTATGTGGAGATCGGTGAGCTCAAAGGGGTGCTGACACTCAGAAACCGTATCAAAGGCGAAAAGTTCAAACACGGGGATACGATCAAAGCACTTTTGCGTTATGTCAGTGTCGATCCCAAGCAGGGGCTTTTCCTGGAGCTTACTAGAACCTCGCCGAAGTTTCTTGAGGCCCTGATGGCCAAAGAGGTCCCGGAGATAGAAGACGGTGTTGTTGAGATCGTAGGATCGGCAAGAATCCCGGGTGAAAGAGCGAAACTTGCGCTAAGGACCGATCAGGGGAACGTGGATCCTATCGGAGCAGCGGTAGGAGTAAAAGGTGTACGTATCAATGCGGTAAGTGCAGAGTTGTGCGGAGAAAATATCGACTGTATCGAGTATTCGCCTATTCCTGAGATCTATATCACACGCGCATTGAGTCCTGCGATCACAAAAAGTATCAAAGTGGATCAGGCTGCGAAAAAGGCAGTGATCAGCATTACCTCTGATCAGAAAGCTAAAGCGATAGGAAAATCAGGGATCAATATCCGTTTGGCATCCATGCTGACAGGGTATGCGATCGAGTTGAATGAGGTGGAAGGTATCTCTGAGAGAACACCTGAAGGTATATCTGAAACAAGCGAACAGGAAAGAACGAAAGATACTTCAGCACTCGAAGACCTCTTTAAATAGATAGTAGGTAGCGTGGAGTAGGGAGCAGGGAGCAGATATGGTAAGCTTTTCAGAGAAAAGCTTTTGTCATTAAGGTTGGGCAAAGCCCAGCCATGAAAACATTACTAATTACTGCAAGATCATCGAAGCAAATTTTTCAGCATCCAGAGAGGCACTTCCCACCAGTACACCATCCACATTTTCAATAGCGGCAATCTCCTGGATATTGTCCGGATTGGCACTTCCGCCATACAGCAACGGGCATTTGACGGCCTTTCTCAGGGTTTGATGTGTCGAAGCGATCTCCTCTGTGGTGGCACTTCGACCGGTACCGATCGCCCAGATCGGCTCATAGGCAACGATCAGCTTTTCATAAGCAGTATCGATACCCTCAAACTGTGCCAAAAGATAGGCACTGACTGCCTCATCCCCGGCCTGTCTTACTTCGAGCGGTTCTCCGATACAGTAGATGATCTCAAATCCCTCTGCTTTGAAAAAGTCAAATTTTTCAGCCACTTTCTCCTGAGATTCCCCCAGCAGTTCACGTCTCTCGCTGTGACCGATAAGGATGGTTCTGATCGCAAACTCATCGAGCTGCTCAAGGCCGATCTCACCGGTAAATGCGCCTTTTTGTGTCGGATAGGCATTCTGCACGCCCAGAGTGAAATCCCCCTGGTAGTGATCCAGTGCAGTGGCAGGCGGGAAGATATAGATCCTGTCTTCTCTCTTTTTTGCAGCAATCTTTTGATCTAATATATCAAGATAGAGTTTTGTACTGTTTCTTGTATGATTGGTTTTAAAGTTGGCTGCAAATATCATTTAATTCCTTAATTATAATGCGACTAGTCGCATGAGCCTGCTGCTGAAGCAAACTCAGCGTTAGCAATCTCTTACAAAGAAAGTTACCTTAATGGTAAGTTTTTTGAAAGAGACAAATTAGCTTTGCTCCAAATACGTTCTATTGGTAGTTGGCTGCAAATATCATACTATTTCAGCGCCTCCAGGCCCGGAAGCTCAACACCTTCGATCAGTTTGAGGCTTGCTCCGCCACCCGTGCTGACAAAGGTCATTTCGTCCGCATCACCGGCTTTATTGACCACGTCGGCAGTATCTCCGCCGCCCACGATTGTGGTAGCATGTGTCTGTGCGATATTGTGCGACATGGCGATACTCCCCTTGGAGAATCTGTCCATTTCGTATACCCCCATCGGCCCGTTCCAGATGATCGTCTGTGCATCATTGAGCGCTTCACGGAAAAGTCTGCTGGTTGCCGGTCCGATATCCAGACCCATCCATCCTTTCGGTATCTCCTGAGTAGGAAGGAACTTTACAATGGTGTTTTCGGAAAATTCAGGAGCAACGACTACATCGACCGGAAGGTAGAACTTGATACCGTTCTGCTGTGCTTTTTCCATGATCGCTTTTGCCTCATCGATAAGATCATCCTCGACCAGTGAATTGCCGATCTCGTAGCCCTGTGCTTTGAGGAAGGTAAATGCCATTCCTCCGCCGATGATGACCTTGTCGACCTTTTCGATGAGGTTGGTGAGCGCCTGAAGTTTTCCCGACACCTTACTGCCGCCCACAACTGCGACAAACGGTCTGACAGGGTTCTCTATCACCTTCGAAAAGAAGTTGATCTCCTTCTCCATCAGGAATCCGACCGCCTTGTGCTCTTTGTCAAAGAACTGTGTGATCGCATGGATAGAGGCATGCTTTCTGTGACATGCTCCAAATGCGTCATTTACATAGAAGTCTGCAAAATCTGCCAGTTTTTTTGCAAACGCTTCGTCATTTTCTGTCTCCCCAGCCTCATAACGAAGGTTCTCTAACAGAAGAATGTCACCCGGCTGAAGCTGTGCGGCTTTTTTGCGTGCATCTTCACCGATTACATCCTCTGCCATATAGATCTCATTTTTGATCTTGAGAAGCGTATGGAGCCTTTTGGCAACCGGCGCAAGCGAATACTTCTCCTCATACTGTCCCGGTTCAGGTCTCTCATAATGGGAAGCCAGGATGATTTTGCACTCTCTGTCGATACAGTAACGGATGGTCTGCAGTGCAGAACGGATACGTCTGTCATCGGTTATATTTCCAAACTCATCTTTGGGTACGTTAAAATCACAACGAATAAATACGCGTTTGCCTGCAATATCTAGACTTTTAATATCTTTCAATACTTTTCCTCTTTTTTATACTGATTTAAAATTGATTTGAAGAGGAGCAAAGCTCCTCTGCGCGACTAGTCACGCTTTGTATTTTTCTTATTTGCTGATATGAAGTGCCATATCCACAAGTCTGCATGAGTAGCCCCACTCATTGTCATACCATGAAAGTACCTTGACCATATTGCCCCCAATCACCTGGATCGTGTCAAGTGCGACAACGCTGCTCTGCTCTTCTCCGATAAAGTCCTGTGATACTCTGTACTCTGTGTCTACACCGAGGATGCCTTTATGGGAACCTTCGCTTGCCTGGATAAAGGCAGCTTTGACTTCGTCCAGTGTGACCTCTTTGTTCAGTGTCACGGTAAGATCAACCATCGAGACATCTGCGGTAGGGACTCTGATCGCCTGACCATTGAGTTTGCCTTCAAGGTTTGGCAGCACTTTTGAGATTGCTTTTGCGGCACCTGTAGTTGTCGGAACGAGGTTTGTCGCTCCGGCACGTCCTTTTCTCGGGTCTTTTTTGTGTTTTGCATCCAGGATCGGCTGGGATGATGTGTAAGAGTGGATCGTCGTCATCAGACCTTTTTTGATGCCAAATGCATCGTCCAGGACTTTGGCAACAGGTGCAAGACCGTTCGTGGTACAGCTTGCATTTGAAACGACTCTCTGCCCCGCATAATCATTTTCGTTTGCACCGATGACAAAGGTTGCAGTATCATCTTTTGCCGGTGCAGAGAAGAGCACTTTTTTAATTCCGTTGTCCAGATAGGGCCGTACACTCTCAGCGGTCAAAAAGGCACCGGTACACTCCAGGACGAGTTCCGCCCCATAGTCGGCAAAGTTCAGTTTCGCAGGATCCCTTTCTGAGAGGATCTTTGCTTTGTCGCTTCCCATACAGAGGTAACCTTCTACTACTTTGGCATCCTTGCGTGTACCATGTACAGAGTCATATTTGACATTGTATTCGATCATTTCGTGAGCACCGCTTGCATTGACAGCGACCAGTTCGATATCATCTCTATCTGCGATGATACGTGCTACACATCTACCAATTCTACCCAGTCCGTTGATTGCTACTTTTAGTGCCATTTGTTATCCCTTGATTATTATGCTAAAATTGCGTAATTTTACTGTATTTGAGGTTATATTTGGGTAAAAAGAGACAAGAGTCTATCGCAATATTCGGAGGAAGTTTCGACCCCCCGCATAAAGGACATCAGCAGATCGTCGAGAAAGCGGTGGCCACTTTGGATATCGACAGGCTCTTGATCGTACCCGCATACCTCAATCCGTTTAAGCAGAGTTCTCTTGCACCGGCAAAACTCAGATTGCAGTGGTGCCAAACGCTTTTTGATCCCTTGGAAAAGGTTTCAGTCAGTGATTATGAGATTTTGCAGGGTAAAAGTATGTACACCGCTGATACGGTAAAGCATTTCCAGAAAATGTATGATGTCAAGTATTTGATCATTGGTTCTGACAACCTTGAATCATTGACAAAATGGCATCAGTATGAGTGGCTGAACCAACAGGTAATATGGGTAGTAGCTACGAGAAAAAACAGCAGTTTTGATACCTCTATGTTGAGAAAATGGGTAAAAATAGAACTGGATGAAGCGATAAGCTCTACACATATAAGAAGTACACAACAGCTTGACGGTGTAGATGAAAAAATCGTTGATTCTGTCAAGCAGGTGTTAATCCAAAAGAGTCAACAAACAAAGGATAGAAATAGATGACATTAGACCAACGTATTGAAAATATTGTCGCACTACTTGATGATAAAAAAGCTGAAGAGATAGAAGTATTTAACCTAGATAATGCAGATTATGTTGCTAAACGTGTGGTGATCGCCAATTCGCTGAACGGAAAACATACCAAAGCACTTTTTGACCATCTGAAAAGGGAACTAAAACCGAAAGGGGAGCAGTTCCTGGCAACTGATGAGACAGATGAGTGGACCGTAGCGGACCTTGGAGATATCCTTGTGCATATCATGATCCCCGAGTACAGACAACGCTACTCGCTTGAGCAGTTTCTCAATGAGCTGATCTCAAATCAGAAAAAAGAAGAGGTCTAGCCCAGGATCGAATGCTCATGGCCTGAACCCGTGAGCAGCTCTATGAGCAGAAAAATCCCGATCGTTATAACAGGCGAGAAGAGGACCCACCAGTAGTAACGGTCTTTGAAAAGATAGACAAATATCCCTCCCCAGGCAAACACCAGAAGGATCAGGTGCGCGACAAATAGCGGTATTACCTGCCGGGTCACATTTCCCGCTACAGCCAGACCGAGTATCACTCCGAACGTACCAAGCGAAATAAAAAGTTTTTTCAGATTTTTTGTTTTGGTATAGTAGAGAAAGTGAATGCCCAAGGTCAGAAGCACTGCTAAAATCATGACACCTTTCATTTTGCTCCCTCCCTGTATGATCCAGTATTATAACCTGTCTACTACTTCAATCCCAAGCAGTTCCAGCCCCTTTTTGATCGTCTTCGCCGTAAGGTCCGCCAGCTGCAGACGGCTCATTCTGATTGCCTCGTCCACCCCCTCTTTGAGGATAGGATTCTGCTCATAGAAACGCATAAAGAGCGTCACCATCTCATAGAGGTAGGTCGTGATCTGGTTGGGTGAAGCATCTTCCGCCGCACGTTCCAGGATATCTTCAAAGCGCAGCAGCATCACTGCCAATTGGTGTTCCAATGCATCAGTAATAATAATGTCTCCTTCCACCGCAGCATGATGCTTTTTGAAGATGCTCTGGATCCTTGCGTAGGCATACTGCATGTAGAGTGAGGTATTCCCCTCAAAGCTCAGCATCTTGTCCCAGTCAAAGATATAGTTTGACTCCCGGTTAATGGATAGGTCTGCATACTTCACTGCACCGATCCCCACGATCCTTGCGAGATGTTCTACCTCCTCTTCGGTATAGTTCTCTCTCTCTTTGATCGCATCTTTGGCCCTGATGACCGCTTCATCCAGCAGGTCGATGAGTTTTACGGTACCCCCGTCACGTGTCTTGAAGGGCCTTCCGCTCTTGTCCATCATCGTTCCGAATGCCACGTGTTCAAGTTTGACATCTTCCGGGACAAAGCGGGATGTTTTTGCCACGTGAAAGATCTGTCTGAAGTGTTCAGACTGTCTGGCATCCACGACATAGCAGATACGCTTTGCGTGGAGCACATTGGCACGGTAACGCAGTGCGGCCAGGTCAGTAGTGGCGTAGAGGTAGCCGCCGTCTCCCTTTTGTACGATCACCGGGATCTCCTCGCCTTCGAGGAAGACACACTGTGCCCCGTTGCTCTCCTGCAGCAGCCCCTCCTGTATCAGGTCTTCGATCACCTGTGGGAGGTCCTCATTATAAAAACTCTCTGCCTTGACATCTTCTCTTGTCAGGTTGACACAGAGTTTGCCGTAGACATCTTCACAATGCCCCAGCGAGGCATCAATAAACTTCTGCCAGAGGTTCAGACAGTGGTGGTCACCGCTTTGGATCTTGACGACATACTCTCTTGCTTTGTCGGCAAATGCCTTGTCGGCATCAAAACGTGTTTTGGCCTCTTTGTAAAACTCTTCAAGATCACACAGCTGTTCAGCGCCTTCGTTGCCGCTCTCTTCAAGGTAGGCAATCAGCATCCCAAACTGTGTCCCCCAGTCTCCGATATGGTTCTGGCGGATCACTTCATCCCCCAGAAACTCCAATAGATTGGAGAGGGTATCACCGATAATCGTCGAACGAAGGTGCCCCACGTGCATCTGTTTTGCCATGTTTGGCCCGGAGTAGTCTACGACTACCTTTACGGGTGTTTCGAGTTTGCTGATGCCCACTCTCTCATCACTGAGTGCATCCTTGCATGCCGAAGCGACCCATTTATGGTCCAACCAGAGGTTGATAAAACCCGGCCCGGCAATTTCAGCTTTTTGGATGAGGGTAGAGGTGTCGAGCGCATTGAGGATCTCTGCGGCGATCTCTCTGGGATTTTTGCCCAGTTTTTTTGCCAATGCCATAGCTCCGTTGAATTGGTAGTCGCCAAACTGCGGTTGTGTCGCCTCAGAGACGCTGATGGGTTCTGCATCGATCCCAGCCTTGATAAATGCCTCTTTGATAAGTTTGTTGAGTTGTGATTTCAGTTTCATAAGGTTCCCATATGATCAAAATAGTTAAGTGATGGAATTGTAGCAAAAATTTGTTGGTGGAGAAGTTAGTCAAAGGAGAAGTCTCCGGCGCATGGCACCGGAGCAACGGTTTTAAGCGATATCGCTTTTTTTCTCTTCGGGCTTCTTTTCTTCGATCTTCGTCTCGGCAGGAGTTTCTTCTTTGGAAGCGATTTCTTTTTTCTCTTCTTTTTCGTCGTCCTCTTTTACTGCCTGTTTGAAGTCTTTGATCCCTTTTCCTATCCCTTTGGCAAGATCAGGAATCTTTTTCGCTCCGAAAAGCAGTACAACGATCGCTAAGATGATCAGTAGTTCCGGCATACTTGGCATACCCATATTCGTCCTTTAATTTCGCTACATTGAGCATTAATTTGTGATAATTATACATGAAAATATTTAATTTTTCTTAGTGGCTCAACCAACGTGAGATAAATTCAGCCTGATCTTCTTCATTTTGTTTCAACCTGGCAGCTTTTGCAATAATGACAAACTCTTTTGTCGCATCCTCTACCGCGTCATTGAGTATCGTGAAGTCATATTCGCCCACTGCCAGTATCTCTTTTTTGGCATTTTCAATTCGTTTGCTGATCACCGCCTCGTCATCGGTGGACCTTGCACGCAGCCGGTGTTCGAGGTCGCTCAGCGTAGGCGGCGTGATAAAGGCGGATGTGGTGATATCATTCATCTTTGCACGTACCAGACGATGCCCCTGGACGTCGATATCAAAAATGACCAGTTTCCCCGCCTGAAGTGCTTCCCTGACCGGTGTGAGAGAGGTTCCGTAGTAGTTGCCGTGCACTTCGGCATACTCAAGGAAGTTCCCCGCTTTGATATCCTCTTCAAACGCCTCTTTGCTTACAAAGAAGTAGTCTTTGCCGTCTACTTCGCCTGCCCGTGGCGGACGGGTTGTCGTAGAGATCGAAAAATAGTACTCTCCGATCTCTTCTGATGCTGCATTGATAATGGTGCTTTTCCCCGCACCGCTTGGACCGGACAATACTAAGATTGCACCGCTGTTGGATATTTTTCTACTCATTCTTCGCTGTCTTTAAACTTGATATTGATCGTCACCTCTGTACCGCTGAGAAGTTTTTTCAATTTTTTGATCTTCATTTTTTCTATTGCGTCCAGCAGTTTTGCTTCAAACGCTTCTCTTTGCTCTTCTGATTTTCTGACATCATGTGTGATGTGAAGAGTGACATCTTTTTCGAGTGCATTGACCACATCCTCTTCCTCTACGATCTCCAGTCCTTCATCGATAAGATTTTGTTTAATGACCTCTCTTTTTAATGTTTCCAGCTCCTTTCCATCTTTTTCCCAAAGAGCATCATCAGGTACCGTTTCATCCATCTCCAGGAGAGACTTGATCCTCTCAATTTCATTGATATCCAAAATCGGAGCAGAGCTTGCCACTCCCTCTTTATCTTTCCGCAGATCTTCAAGCGTCTCTTCTTCCGCCGAGAGCGGAAAGATATGAGGCGGCTCTCCGGAATATGCTTCAGTGTTTTCTGCAAAATGCAGTGACTCTATCACCTCTATGATCTTGGAGGGAAGAAAGGGTTTTTTGATCACGATATCAACCGGGATATCTCTTTTTTCAGGGTGGCTTGTAAGAAGAACCAGTTTTGTGATATTAAGTTTTTTAAATACACCAAGGGTGATATGCTTGTAGCTTGCATCATCGATAAAGGCAAGATCATAGGCTTTATCTTCTATCTCTTCCAGAGAAGAAAATTCATAGAGTTCTGCATGCCTGTCTTTTAAACACAGAGTGATGAGTCTGGAGACGACAGGGTTTGTATTGAGCAATAAAATTCGCATACAGAAAGCATCCTTTTAAATTTTGGCTATGGTTGATTATAGTCAAAAATTGATTATGTTTTGTTGTGGCACTACAAAGCCTTTACCAGCCTGATAAAGGTCTCTCCCCTGTCTTTGTAGGACTTGAACTGGTCGAAACTTGCCGCGGCAGGAGAGAGCAGCGCAATGGAATCCAGGGTATGTTCCCGGTCGATCGCGGCTACTGCCTTATCGATCGTTTTTGCCTCATGGGCTTCGATCCCATAGGTTCTTGCCAGATCCAGAAGCCTGTCATTGTTTGCTCCGATCGTATAGATCCTGATATCGCATCCCTGCATGACCTCAAAGAGCGGAGCAAGGTCCACTCCTTTATCTTCTCCTCCGAGGATCAGATGTATTTTTTGGCCCTCAAACCCTTTGATCGCCTGGACCGCGGCATCCAGGTTGGTTGCCTTGGAGTCGTTGATCCATACTCTTCCCTGAGCATCTTCTATTTTCTCCTGTCTGTGTCCATCGAGTTTGAAAGCGTTGATGCGGTCATAGTCGGCTTCATCAAAGAGCACTCTGGTGATCGCCAGTGCGAGCAGGGCATCCTGCAAAAAAGCACCCTTGAATGCAACCTGCCCGGCATCAAGATAAAAGTACTCCTCTAAAAATGCGTTCTCGTCATACTCCACCACATAGGCAGGAGTGGGGGGTATATTCAGCCCTTTGGGGATCAGTGCAAGTTCGCCTTCCCGCATTGTTCTGAGCGGTGCGAGCTTGTCTGCCTCATACTGTTCAGGCGTGCCGTGCCAGTCAAGATGATCCGGTGTGATGGGGAGCAGTAGGTAGATGTTCGGGGAGGCGATCCTGGTATGATGCAGGGTAAAAGAGCTGGTTTCTAGCACCCAGATCGGCGCCTCTGGATCAAGCTCTGCCAGCGGCGTACCGATATTGCCGCCGGATACCGCGCCGCGCTTCTCAAGCAGGTGTGTCAGCATCTGCGTAGTGGTGGTTTTGCCGTTGGTGCCGGAGATCCAGACAGTGAAAGGCTTTTGCCTTTCAAGTGAAGCGTTTCGGTTGACATTGCCTTGCAACGCTTCTATAAATTTGCTCTGTGCTCCTTGCTCCCTGCTCCCTAATATATAGTCATATTCACTCATCAGGTTTTGAGCACTTTTGATAAGCGGGTGACCGGGCTTGAGACTGGGGGTGGTGACCTCCAGGGTGCTTGCTTCCGGGTCAAAAAGATGTGAAGGGAGGATCTGGTTGCCCGCTTCATCCACAGAGACTTCTTTGACATTGTCGTCAAAAAAAGTACAGCCTCCGCCAAGGCTTTTTGCGATCGCCCTGGTGGTCAGTCCGTATCCGAAAAGTGTAGGTTTCATAAAAAACTCCGTTTTTTAAATGAGGAGTGAGGAGTGCGCCCGAACGAAGTGACAAGTGCTCTTGGGGTAAGGAGTGAGGAGTGTCGGCATGTTTTGTGTGACAAAACGTTTAGTCTGTTTTTCTTCATGGTTTTCTTTATTCCATCCAAATGTATAAATGTATCGTAGAGGCTTTTTGCGAAAAAAGCTTACCATAACTCTTCACTCTTAATTCTTCACTGTGAAGCATCGCTTCGGCTGCTATCTGAACTTAAAAGAGATAAGTGCCAGAATATTGGCGATAAGGGAGATCATCCAGAAGCGTACGATGATCTTGTTCTCTGCCCATTTCTTCATCTCGAAGTGATGGTGTATCGGTGCCATCAGAAAGACTTTTTTCCCGCGCAGTTTGAAGCTTCCCACCTGCAGGATCACCGAAACCGTCTCTATCACAAAGATCAGCCCGATCAGGATAAGGAGTATTTCGCTTTTGCCGAGGATCGCCAGGTAGGCGAGAAAACCGCCGATCGCCAAACTTCCCGTATCTCCCATAAAGATCTCGGCTGGGTAACAGTTGTACCAGAGAAATCCCAAAAGCCCCCCTGCAAGAGCGGAGGCCATGATCGTCACTTCTCCCACCCCTTTGATATTGGGGACAAGCAGGTAGCCTGAGAAAATGGCATGGCCGGTGACATAGATGATCGTTCCCAGTGTCACCAGTGCAATGACAGAAGGTACGGTTGCAAGTCCGTCAAGCCCGTCGGTAAGGTTCACCGCATTGGTGGTAGCCAAAAATACCAATATCCAGAAGATAGCGGCAAAATAGCCCATATCAAAGAGTTCGTTTTTGAAAAAAGGGATATAGAATGTTGTCGGAAAATCGGCATAGAAAAGAATGCCTATCGCAGAGAGTGCCACGATGACCTGTCCTGCCATCTTCCCTTTTGCCGAAAGTCCTTCAAGGTTGTTCCCTGAGAGTATCTTCCCGATATCGTCCTTAAACCCTACGAGGCCGAAACCGATCAGCGTGACAAGTCCGGCCAGGACAAACAGATTGCCCAGATCGGCACTTAAAAGTACGGCAATGACCGTAGCGGAGAGGAACACTGCACCGCCCATGGTTGGTGTATGACGTTTTCCTTCATGCGCGGGAACATACTTGTTGATGGGCTGGTTGGCTTTTTTTGAGATCGCCCATGCCAGGTATTTTGGCATGATCACGAGTGTCAAAATGAATGCGATAAAGAATGCAAAACCTGACCGGACGGTAATGTATCCGAAAAGGTTCATATCTAAAAGGTGCGAGAGTTCGTATAGCATGGGTCTCTTTTTTAGTTTTAGGATGAAAAAAGGTTATTTTACTATTATTTCAATAAAATATAAGACTTTAGAAGATTTAGGGAAGTTTATGGATATTCAAAAGACCGTTTTAATTATCACTGATGGTATCGGGTATAAACCTGAGAGCAAATGCAACGCATTTGAAGATGCGATCAAGCCGACCTATGACAAACTTTTTGAGGAGACCTCCAAGGTGCTGATCTCCACACATGGGCTCAGCGTCGGGCTGCCTGAGGGGCAGATGGGGAACTCCGAAGTGGGACATATGACGATCGGTAGCGGCCGTATCCTCTACCAGGATCTTGTCAAGATCTCTTTGGCACTTGAAGATGGAAGTATTGAAGAGAATACAGCGCTGAATGAGATACTGGGTAGAAGCGAGAGAGTGCATTTGATCGGATTGTTGAGTGACGGCGGGGTACACTCGCATATCACGCATACGATCGGGCTGGCGAAACTTGCGAAGGCAAGAGGAAAGAGAGTCTTTTTGCACCTGATCACCGACGGAAGGGATGTCAGCCCTACCTCTTCAAAAAGCTACATCGAGCAGATCGAGGCGATCACTGATGAGAATATCTCTATCGCTACGCTCGGCGGGCGTTTTTATACGATGGACAGAGATAACCGCTGGGAGAGGGTTGAAAAAGGCTACAGAGCCATCGTAGAAGCAGCTCCTGCTACGACGTTCTCTCCGTTGGAGTATGTGGATGCTAGCTATGCGAAAAAAGAGACCGATGAGTTTATCGTGCCTGTGGCTTTTGAAGGGTATGAAGGTATCGCTGAGGGGGATGCGGTGATCATGACCAATTTCCGTTCGGACAGGGTGCGCCAGATCACTACGGCACTGGGTGATGCGCAGTTCAGTGAATTTGGCAGAACATTCAAACCCCTGCATATCTCAACGATGACACAGTATGATGCGACATTCCCCTATCCGGTACTCTTCCCGAAAGAGGCGCCGAAAAACACACTGGCCGAAGTGGTAAGCAGAGCAGGATTGCGTCAGCTTCATACGGCGGAGACTGAGAAGTACGCGCATGTGACATTTTTCCTCAACGGGGGCGTCGAGGAGCTGATGGAGGGGGAGAGCCGTGTGCTGATCCCGAGCCCTGATGTGAAGACCTATGATATGAAACCGGAGATGTCCGCTCCCGAGGTAGGCGAAGCAGTACGCACGGCGATGGATGAGGCGTATGACCTTGTGGTGGTGAACTTCGCAAACGGCGATATGGTGGGGCATACGGGTAACTATGAGGCCGCATGCAAGGCGGTCAATGCCGTGGATACAGAACTTGGGAAGATCATCGAAAAGGCAAAAGAGAAAAACTATGCGATCGTGCTCACCTCTGACCACGGGAACTGTGAAGAGATGTTGGACCAGGAGGGACATATCCTGACCAATCACACCGTAGGAGAGGTATGGTGCTGGGTGTTGGCTGATGGTGTAGAGAAGCTCAAAGAAGGAGGCGGACTTAACAATGTGGCACCGACCGTGCTCAAAGTGATGGGACTGGAGATACCCGAAGAGATGGACGAACCGCTCTTTTAGCATCTTCTCCAAACGCTCCGTTCAACGCTTCTAAACGATGCATTTACAAAGGACCAGATGGCATCGCCCGCCGCAGGAGATCTGCTGCAAGATCTTCTTTTGTCGATATTCCCGCATCCGTATCTTTTTGAATTATGCTACAATATTCAAAAACCAAATAAGAAAGGTGGTACGCATGCAAAAAAAGATCAAAGAATCAGTCGCCACACTTTTAGCACACATTATTAAGCTCGATGGCAGGGATATAGAGAAAGAAGCACCGCTCTTTTGCAGTATACTCGGTGAAGAGTTTGAGTGCAGCGAGGCCGAGGGTAAAATACTTCTCAAGGAGCTGATGGATAAGGAGTATGACCTGGATCATCATATCCGGATCATCAAACAGGCACTCTGCGAAGACAGGATCTCCAAATACCATCTGATGGAGCAGCTGAACCGTATCATCTACTCGGACAAGATCACGCCGGAGGATTACGAGTTTTTTGAGAAACTCAAAAATGAGTTATTTGAGTCTCATTAAGCGCTTCATGCTACAATATCGCAAAGATTTGTAAGGAAGTATAATGAAATTTAGCGGGAATAATGTACTCGTGACCGGAGCAAGCAGAGGGATCGGTGCACAGATAGCGAAAACACTGGCGCAGATGGGACTGAAGGTATGGATCAACTACCGAAGCGGAGAAGCGGAAGCGAATACGGTAAAAGCAGCGATCGAAGCAGAAGGCGGCAGGGCTGAGGTGATCGGGTTTGACGTGAGCGATGAAGAGGCTTTTGTAGAGGCGATCAAACGTATCTTGGAAGAGGATGGGGAGCTGAGCTATCTTGTCAATAACGCCGGGATCACCAAAGACGGTCTGGCGATGAGAATGAAAACGGAACAGTTCATGGATGTGATCAACGCGAACCTGAAGTCGACATTCATCGGGTGCAGAGAAGCGCTGAAGGTGATGGGCAAAAAACGTTTCGGATCGGTAGTCAATATCGCATCGATCGTAGGCGAGACGGGAAATGCAGGCCAGACCAACTACGCTGCAAGCAAAGGCGGGACGATCGCAATGACCAAATCTTTCGCCCAGGAGGCAGCATCGAGAGGTATCAGATACAACACGATCACTCCGGGGTTCATCGCCACAGAGATGACAGATGTGCTCAAAGAGGAGATCAAAGAAGCCTTTGTTTCCAAGATCCCGATGGGAAGATTCGGTGAGGCCAAAGAGGTCGCTGATGCCGTAGCATTCCTGCTCTCTGACCACTCCTCCTATATCACCGGAGAAACCCTAAAAGTAAACGGCGGAATGTATATGTGAGACCCGTTAAGCAAATGACACCTGCGTGTCATTTGTAGGGTCGAAACCGAAGCGGTGGAGCAAAGCGACCCGCGGAGGCAGAAGGACCCGTTAAGCAAATGACACCTGCGTGTCATTTACAGGGTCGAAAATCAACCCCTCTTTCCTCTCACAAAATACCAGATCAGGACAATCACGGCAGCAATGGAAAGCACCATAATGAGTGCATCACTGTAGACAATAAGCGTCGCTTCAAAGTTTTTGATAAAGTAGGTCCATAGGATAATGGCTATGAATGTACTGAAGAGGACAGCTGCAAGCGTGGTTAGATGGGGAAGCCCCATAAGATAGCCTACGAAGCTGCCTACCACAGGTCCTGTCATCGCAAAAGGTGTGAGTACAAAAAATACCAGACCTATGATGCCATACTTCCGAATCATTGGCTGATACTTCTCCGCATTCTTTTGGGAGCGCATGAAAAAGTCGTTTAACGGTTTATAGGAAACCACGTGAAGGCTTCTCCAGCTGAGCACAAAAAGCGGATAGAGTATCAATACCATAATCGATTCAATGAATAGGTTAAACGCGATAAGCAGGGCAGTATCCACCTGTGAAGAGATACCGATGGAAAGTCCGGCCATTCTTCCAAAAATAATATTTGATGCCGTCATACTCAGCAGTATATTGAGCCTGTCCGGCCAAAAGTAAGCACTTATCGCCAGGAGAATCAAAAATATGGCAAGCAGGAAAAGCCCGAATGCCAGGATCTTTCCCTCAAAATGTTTCAAAAAATTCTCTTTTCCCACTTCGCAAAATACCTTTCAATGTGTTAGAGATATTATAGCCAACAGGTGCGGAAAATTTTATTATTTTTATAAGCAGCGGGTATGAATACCTTTTCAGTTAAGAAACAAGTTTGGTTATAATGTTACGATGCTTATGGATTGAAAGGAGAGTGATGGCGGTTCGGGTTCTTATACTGGAAGATGATAAGCTTTTCAATGAGACACTTCAGGATTTTCTGGAGGAAGAGGGCTATCTGCTGGATGCGGTGATGGATCCCTATTCGGCACTGGACCTCACCTATGAGAATAGGTACGATATCTATCTTTTTGATGTGAATCTCCCTTATGAGAGCGGATTTGACCTCCTAGGCAAACTGCGCAGTGCGGGGGATATGACGCCGACGATATTTCTGACCTCCCGGGAGGATAAGGAGTCGCTTGCTGAAGGGTTTGGCATGGGTGCGGATGATTACATGAAAAAGCCCATCGATTTCGATGAACTTCAGCTACGTATCGATGCGCTGCTTCGCAGACAGACACGAACCCGAAGTCTCAGGATCGGTGAGTATGTCCTTGATGTGAAGAACAAGATACTTTTTTATCAGGGAGAAGAGGTTGAGCTGACGATCAAGGTGATAGAGCTGCTGATGCTTTTCGTGCAGTCCAAAGGGGATGTGGTCACCAATACTTTTATCAAAGAACAGCTCTGGACGGCCAACCAGATGCCAAGCGACGGTTCGATACGTGTCTATGTGACACAGCTGAAAAAACTTTTCCCCGAACATATCACCAACATCCGGGGAGTCGGATATAGATTTGAGGATCCTGATGCATAAGCGGGTAGTATGGGGGACGCTGATCTATGTGATCAGCATAGGCTTTTTCCTGGGGTTTATCTACCATATGCTCACCACATGGGAGAGTTTTGCAGAAATCTACCTTTGGGTATCACTGATACTTTTGCTTTTTGGCGCGATGTTCGGATATGTCTTTATCTCTACGCTTCTGGCACATCATAAAAGGATCGATGAGAATCTCTCTCAGCTCACCAAAGAGATACTCCATGAACTCAATATCCCGCTTGCGACGATCCAGGCCAATACAAAACTGATCGCCAGAAAACTGGATGATCCGAAGAGTCTGGAACGTATCGCGCGTATCGATGCATCTTCCAAAAGGCTTGAGAGGCTTTACCGGGAACTTGCCTATAGCATCAAAAAAGAGTTCCAGCCCATCGAAAAAGAGTGTTTTGATCTGAGGAAAGTGCTGGAAGAGAGGGTAGCTGTCTTTGAAGCGTTCGACCGCAATGCCTTTGTACTGGAGGTAGAAAGCTACAGGGTCACGGCAGATAAGATAGGATTTGAGAAGATGATAGACAATATCTTGATGAATGCGATGAAGTATTCCTCCAAAGATACACCTGTGACATTGCGCTTGACTCGGGATACTTTGAGTATCAGTGACCAGGGAGTCGGGATGAGCGAGACGGAGCTGCTGAAGATCTACGAGCGCTACTATCAGGCAGACAGCAGTAAAGAGGGGGAGGGCATAGGCCTTGCACTGGTAAAATCCTACTGTGACAGTGAAGGTATCGATATCCAGATAAAATCACAAAAAAATGTGGGGACCACGGTGTTTCTCAATCTCAAAAAGATCAGTTCACACTAAATTAACACTCGCGTTATATAATCTGATCATTGAAAAAATTCAAGGGGGTATAATGTGGCAATTAAAAAATTATTTTATAAAGGGATAAGTGGCATTAGCGTAGGATTGATGCTAAGTGCATGTGGAGGAGGAAGTCAAACGAGTGATCCTGATCCCTCTGCATCTTCTATCACTTTGCCAGTGAATGTGAGGGATGCACTTTTGGCACCTATGTCATCACTTACGCAGGAACTTAATGACTCCATTGCATACATGTATAGTGAAGAGAAGCTTGCAAAAGAGCTCTATCTTAATATCTATGAACATCAGAGTGTGATACAGCTTAAAAATATTGCGACGAATTCAGAGGTGAAGCATACGGAAGCAGTGAATCAGCTGGCAGCCAAATATGATCTTAATATCACAAAATACCCTGATACTGAACCGCCATACCTGTTAGCTGATATCGAAAAGTATGGCTCGGGAGTCTATCCTGTAGAACCTATCCAGGAGCTGTATGACAATCTTTATGACAAGGGGATCGCGTCGCAAAAAAATGCATTGGAAGTAGGGTGTATCGTTGAAGTCACAGATATCAATGATCTTGATGCTTATATTGTACAGGCAGAGGCATCTTCTGCGACGGATGTACTAGAGATATTCGAGTGGTTACGTAACGGAAGTTATAAACATTACTGGGCATTTGACAAAGGTTTGAAGGATATGAATATTGTGGAGGGATGTTGTTCCATTGGAGAGTTGGAGGGGGTGAATTATTGTCATCCTGAATATCCAAAAAACTAAAATGATGGAGGCATAGATTACTTTTGTTATAATGCGCTTCAAAAAAAGAGGTTATGTGTCTAAAAATCGGTATTTACTCTCCTTTCTGGTAACAAGTTTTTTATATGCAACGATGGGATATTTGCTTTTTTATCTTTCAGAGACGACCAGCATTTCGGAACAGAAATCCCCCGTAAAAACGATCGCCATGAGCGTTTATGCATTCCAGCCGGAAGTCGTGGAAGAAAAACCTGAACCGCCAAAAGAAGAGCCGACACCGGAACCGGAACCAGAGCCGACACCAGAACCTGAACCGGAGCCGGAGCTTCTACCCGTAGAGTCTCCAAAACCTGCACCTCTTGTAAAAAAAGAGGAGATCAAAAAACCGGAAGTCAAAAAGGTAAAAGAGGAGAAACCAAAAGAGAAACCTAAGAAGGCAGCGAAAAAGCATCCTGTGAAACTTCAGCCTACAGAGAAAATAAGTGCACGCAAAAGTACCCAGAAACAGCAGAGCACGGCAGCGGAGAAAAATCTTTTTCTTGCCAAGGTACGAGACCGTATCAACCAGCACAAGAGCTATCCGCGTATGGCAAAACGCCGCGGGATGGAAGGGAGTGTCAAGGTCGATTTTACGATCCTGGCAAACGGCAATGTCTCCGGCATTATGGTAAGCGGCCCCAAAGCGTTTCATGCTTCAGCCAAAGAGGCTGTAGAGAAGGCTTTCCCTGTCTCCGTCAAAAATATACCGATCACACTGCCGCAAAAAGTTTCCATTACACTCCACTATACCCTCAGTAGATAGTCCAAAGCGCAACAGACTCTCTGCTATCTGAAAAGTTAAACCAAAAATTAACAGTGATTTAACACTTTTGTGTTTTACTTATAAGGATTTAAAATAAGGAGGATAAGAAATGAAGAAGATAATAGGCCTTTCGCTCTTTGCGGCAATGGTAGTACAGGCCGCACCGGCGGTGCTGGATGAGATCGAGGTAGAGGAGAAAATCGATACTGAGGTGATCAGCGATGTGAGCGGGGAGGAGATCAAATCCGCGGATTTGGCAGATGCGCTTTTCAAGCAGTCACCCAGTGTGGCACTGGTACGCCGAAGCGGGATTTCAAACGATGTCATCATCAGGGGGCAGAAGAAGGATAATATCAACGTTACGATCGATGGAGCAAAGGTGTGTGGCGCCTGCCCGAACAGGATGGACCCTCCTATCTCTCATGTGGCGACCAATAATATCGATTATATAGAGATCAATGAAGGGCCGTTCAATGTCGAGGATTTCGGCAGTTTAAGTGCAAATGTGCAGGTCAATACACTGAAGCCCTCCAAAGAGTTCACCGGGGAAGTGGGTGTGAATGTCGGAAGCTGGGACTACAAAAAGGGATACTTCAACGCAAGCGGAGGGACGGATGATGTAAGATTCCTGCTCAGCGCCTCAACAGAGAAAGGCGGACAGTACGAGGATGGTGATGGTAACACATTTGCCGAGCAGCAGGATGCCTATATCGCTGATCACAATTCTTCAGCAGGTATGGCCTACCTTCCGACGAAGCGGGAGATGGATGCTTTTGAAAAACAAACGCTGATGGCAAAACTTTTTTGGGATATCACCGATACCCAGGAGCTGAGACTGGGGTATACGGCAAACAGGACCGATAATGTGCTCTATCCGAATACACCGATGGATGCGATCTATGACGACAGCGACATCTATACGCTGGAGTATATCGCCAAAGATCTGGGGGAGTACTCGAAAAAACTTTCTGTGAACCTCTATCAGACAGAAGTAGACCACCCCATGTCAAACGAATATAGAAAGTCATCCGCAAAAGGGGTCATGACACACCATCTGACCACCAAAATGCAGGGGGCGAAACTCAAAAACGAGTTTGATGTAGAGAACCATGCCCTTACAGCCGGACTGGACTACAGCCTGAGAAACTGGGACGGGAATTATCTCATGCCCAACGGTGCATCAAAACACAGTATCTGGGATGTCGATACGGAGAATATCGCCCTGTTTGTCAAAGACAAGGTGAAGGTAGGCAAGTTCGAGATCGATCTCGGTCTGAGATATGACGATACGGAAGTGAGTACCGCGGATACGAACAGCAGTGTTCCGACAAGAAGCTACAATGCCTTAAGCGGGAATATGCTGGCGACCTACCATGCAGACTTCACGACGAAGTATTTTGTCGGTGCGGGGGTTGCCCACAGGGTACCGGACGGACGAGAGCTCTATTATTATGATAAAGGCGGTCAAAGAATAGGAAACTTTGATCTGGATATGGTGACCAACAGAGAGGTCGATATCGGTCTGGAGAAGAAATATGAAAACGCTGTCGCAAAAGTGAAACTCTTCTACAGCCATCTGGATAACTTTATCGCCTATAACTCGCTTCACAACAGTTTTGACAACATCGATGCAAGGATATGGGGATTTGATCTCAGCGGGAGCTACTTTGCGACAGAGTCACTCTCTTTTGACCTCGGTCTCTCCTATCAAAACGGAAAGAAACTTGATACGCCGGCAGGACAGAGCGACAAAGACCTTCCTGAGATCCCGCCTTTCAAGGCTAACCTGGCTGTGAATTATGCCGTGGATCCAAGCCTGCTGCTCAAAGCGGAAGTTGTTGCGGCAGATGCGTGGACGAGCTTTGACGCGGAAAACGGAGAGCAGAAGCTTGATGCGTACGGCGTGCTGAACCTGAAGGGGACGAAAACATTCGGGGACAATATCGAACTGACCGTTGGTGTGGATAATGTGTTTGACTCTACCTACGCGGTATCCAATACCTATAGAGACCTGACATTGATCTTCGGGGGCGGGGATGTGATGCTGCTCAATGAGCCCGGACGTTATTTCTATACGAATCTCAGCTACAAATTTTAGGAGGGGATATGAACAAGGTTTTACTGATCGCGGGGGCACTGCTGGCACTCTCAAGCTTCTCCTATGCGGAGATGAAGTGCGGCGCGGGTAAATGCGGAGAGAAGATGCAGGAGCCAAAACCCAAGAAAATGATGCAGATGTTTCAGAGCGTTTCCCCCTCTGAAGCCACGCTGCTGCAAAAAGGTGATGCCAAGGTATTTTGTCCGAACTGCGGCATGAACCTTCCGATGTACTACAAGACCAACCATGCGGCCACCATTAACGGCGAGGTCAAACAGTACTGCTCGATACACTGCCTGGCAGAGGATATCGAAAGGGGTCTCAAGCCGACAGAGATCAAAGTCGTGGATGTCAGCAGCCTGAAGTTCATTGATGCCAAGAAGGCGCATTATGTTGTGGGAAGCAGCCAAAGAGGTACGATGAGCATGATCAGCAAATATGCCTTTGCCGATAAGACAGAGGCGGAAGCTTTTGTAGGTCTCTATGGCGGAGAGGTGACCGATTTTGACGGAGCGCTCCAAAAAGCGATGCAGGATTTCCAGAATGACGTGACTATGGTTGAGCAGAAACGTGACGAGATGCGCAAGATGGGAAAAGAGCTCTACCACGACAAGTGTCAGAAAACAGACAAAATGTTCGGCTCGGTTGCCGAAGCAAAAGCGTTTATCCTGAGTGATAAACTCTGCGAAGGACTCAATCCCAAGCAGTTGCAGGCTGTCGGGCTCTATCTGCAAAGCAGATAGATGTTACACTACATCCCAAAAAAAAGCGGGTTTCTCTCCCCGCTCCCCAAAAGGTTCCCTATGAAAAAAACCATTCTGATTCTCTCTATACTTTTATATCCTCTCATTGCCGGTGAGCCAAGCCAGGCCAAAGTGATCAACCTTACACAGAAGGGGGAGAAGATTGCCAAAAGCCTTTGCGATACCGATAAGCTGCCCGATGCTACAGGGACGATCGACCAGCTGATCGAAAAGATCAAAAAGTCTCAGGCATGCCCGCCTCTTTCGAAAGATAAACTCGAAGCGGTTGCCTACTATCTCAGCAACGGAAGCATGAAGGATATCAAAGGGCACCTGCATGTACCGGAAAACGCCAAATGCCCGGTATGCGGGATGTTCGTTGCCAAGTATCCCAAATGGGCCGCTTCGATCACCTATGAGGGGAAAACCTACTACTTTGACGGGGTAAAGGATATGATGAAGTATTATATCTTTGACGGAAATTTTCCTTTTGACCGGGAGAGCATCAAGGAGATGAAAGTGACAGATTACTATACACTCGAAGCGATCGATGCCAGTGAAGCATTTTATGTCTATGACGCCAACGTTTACGGACCGATGGGGAGGGAACTGATCCCTTTCAAAACGCTTGAAAGCGCTGAGACATTCAACGCGGATCACCAGGGAAAGAAGATCCTGCGTTTTTATGAGATCACCGATGCGATGGTGATGGCACTGGACGGACTGTGAGAGGAAGTTTCGGGATGATTAAACAGTTTATCGGATCGGCAGCGCTTTTGATGCTGGTGACGGGTATGGCGGTCGGACATTATCTCTCTGCGGACAAAAGATCGCACAGGGAGGCTTTTTCTGGCGTGGTGGCGGTGACAGGCATTGTTTCCCCTTCGCTCAGTACGGCATTTTACGAACCGGCGTTTCTGGGTGAGAAGGTAGAGCATCCCGCCTCTCCGCAGATGCAGTCACTCAACAGGATGGAGTTTGTTTATGCTGAGTAGGTCTCCGTTTTTGTATTTTCTTACCCTCCTGCTTTTCAAGCAGAAGAGCAAACATCTGGGCATTATGTCGATATCGGTTGTCATGATCGCTCTGGTAAGTGCGGTGCTGTTTATCTCCTCATCCCTGCAGAAGACGCTGCAGGATACGCTGGATGAGCAGGCGGATTTTACAGTCACAAGGATAGAAGCGGGAAGGCCCGTGAGCACACCGCTTGCATGGGTTGACAAGATCATTGAGATCGAGGGGGTATCAGAGGTGGCACCCCGGATTCATGGCCGTTACTTTTATGCGCCGGGAGAGGAGTCGTTTCTGGTTGTTGGGATCGACTTTTTCGATGAGCAGGGGTCCAAAGCATTACAGTCTCTGCTAAAAGGTATCGATCTGAAGCAGTTCTTTGCCGAGGAGAGCATGATCGTGGGGGAGGGGGTCAAAGATTTTCTCCAGAAGCACTATTATAAAGACACTTTTTCGTTCAAGACACCCCGGGGTGAGTTTAAAAAGGTGAAAATTGACGAAGTGCTGCCCGGATCGCTGAACCTGCTTGCCAACGATATGATCATTATGCCTATCGGCCTGGCACGGGAGATTTTCGGGCTGAAAGAGGATGAGGTGACCGATATCACCTTCAATGTTCCCAATGATGCGGAGTGGGATAATGTCATAGGAAAACTGCACCTTGTCGATTATGAGATAAGGGTAGTGGAGAAGAGAGAGGTTGAGAAGGCCTATGAGAACCTCTATAACTACAAGGGGGGCATTTTTCTGATCCTCTATATTATCGCTTTGCTTACCCTGATGCTGATCTTGTACCAGAGATATGCCATGGTCTACTCCCATGAACGAAAAGAGATAGGGATACTGAGGGCGGTCGGCTGGAGCATCAGGGATATCCTGAAGCTGAAATTCTATGAGACCCTGATCCTGGTGATAAGCAGTTTTGTGATCGGCACGGTAGCAGCATACGGGTATGTCTTTGTCCTCGGGGCGCCGGTCCTGATAGAGATATTCCTGGGCGGTGCCAACCTGGAAAACCAGGTACAGCTGATCCCCGAGGTCTCGTTCGGGACACTGGGGTCGCTCTTTTTACTCTATGCCGTACCGTTTTTTGCGGCGGTACTGATCCCTTCGTGGCGGGTCGCTGTGATACCACCCAAGGAGGCGATGCGATGATCAGGATCGAAGATGTCGGCAAAAGATTCGGCGAGGGGGAAAATCTCTTTGAAGCCCTGAAGTCCATCACCCTTGAAGTAGAAGAGGGCGAGTGCGTGATACTCAGCGGTATCAGCGGAAGCGGAAAATCCACACTGCTCTCCCTGATCGCCGCACTCGACCGCCCGAGCAGCGGGAAGATCGTGGTGGAGGGAGAACTGGTCTCCAAGCTTCCTGACCTGCATGCCTCCGCTTACCGGGCAAAGACGATCGGGGTGATCTTTCAGCACTTTAATCTGATAGAGTCGTTAAGCGTGGAGGAGAATGTGATCGTCCCGCTGATCAACAGCGGTCTGGATATGCCGGCTATCCGCAAAATGGCAGAGCAGAGTATGCAGCGCGCATCGATCCTGCACAAAGCATCCCAGGATGTTGCTTCGCTCTCAGGCGGGGAGAAGCAGCGGTGCGCGATCGCAAGAGCGTTGGTCCATGACCCCAAAGTGATCCTCTGTGATGAGCCTACCGCCAATCTTGACCGGGAGAATTCGCTCAGGTTTATCGAAACCATTCAAAAACTGCATCAAGCAGGCAAAACCATTGTCGTTGCGACACATGATCCGCTCTTTGAAGCATTGCCTTTTGAGAGCCGTGTGATCCACATGGCGGACGGGATGATAGGAAAGCACGGTGAATGAGATCCTTCTAAGCAGCGAGGTGATCGTCTATCTACTCTCCGAAGCAGTGCTCTATCTGCTGCTCTTCATCGCAGCGATCGCCACCCTGGGAATATTGAAAGGGTGGAATTTTGACCGCTTTACCAAGAGGCAGTTTGACCTGGAGAACCGCTCCTACCTAGTGATGAGCATCATCTTTTTTGTGCTGGGGCTCAAAATGCTTCTGCTTCCCTATTTCGCCTATACGATCGATGCACTCTCCCTTCTGGTCCCCGGGGCAATGTGTGCCGCGGGTGTGATCGATGCGAATGACTACGGTTCTCCGCTGCTGCTTTTGAAGATCATCATCCTTTTTCTGAGCGGCCTCTGGCTGGGGATCAACCGTTTGGATCTTGAGGAGAAGCACTATCCCTATATGAAGCTGAAGTCCTGGTTTTATCTTCTGCTCTTTGTGCTTCTGAGCGTAGAGATGGTTCTGGATATCCTCTACTTCAGCCACATCGAAACCACCAATCCGGTCAGCTGCTGTTCGGTGATTTTCGGAGAGATCGGCGGAAACAGCCTCCCTTTCGGGCTGGATATCCCCAAGCTTTTGATCCTCTTCTATCTGCTCTACGCGCTTCTGGTGCTGATGCTGTTCACGGGGCATTATCTGGTACGTATCGCAGCAAGCCTCTTCTTTGCGATGATCGCCTACTACAGCGTGGTCTACTTTTTCGGTACCTATATCTATGAGCTTCCTACCCACAGGTGCCCCTTCTGTATGCTGCAGGCGGAGTATCATTATGTAGGATATCTGCTCTGGGGAGTGCTCTTCTCGGGTACCTTCCTGGCGATAGAGAGCGCCGTGATGGAAGGAATTTTTGGCAGAGATGCCTTGAAGCTCAAGAAAATTTCGATAGGATTGCTGACGTTGTTTGTGCTGTTGTGCAGCAGTTATGTCGGCTTGTATTATCTCAAGAATGGAGTGCTTCTATGAAAAAGTTTTTGATCAATCTTCTTACGTTCGGGATCGTGATCGCGATTATTGTCATCCTGCTGCTTTCTTTGGGGACGGATCAGGGCGCGCGCTATGTCTACAAGGGGAACACTGCCTATGAGCCTGTGGTGATCCAGCCCAAAGAGTACCAGTGTTCGGAGTGCAGTATGGATATTGAAGAGATGGAGTACAGTGCTCAGATCATTACGCCCGAAGGGGATACCTACTTCTTTGATGACATCGGGTGTGTGGTGGATTGGCTGGAGGGACGCAAGATAGAAACCCAAAAGGTCATTACCAGAACACTCGATACAGGCAACTGGGTCGATGTGGATAAAGCCTGGTATACCCGTACAGCCTCTTCTCCTATGGGGTACGGGTTTGCGGCGTATGAGCACAAGAAGGAGGGGCTGATCCCCTATGAAGAGATGAAACTCCTGATGCTCCAGGGTAAACATCTCCATGACCCGTTCGTCAAGAAGTCACTGTCGGGGCAATAACAGTGTAACTTTTTGATAACATCGTGTGGATTTCGGAAGAGATGGGGGAGACAATTTCCCCGTTTGCTTCTTCCCCTAACTCCTTTTTATCATTTTTTAGCTATACTTTGAGGTATTTTAAACTTATAAGGAGCAATCAAATGGCACTATTTGATGACGTAAAAGAAGTGGTTGTTGAGCAACTGAATGTAAGTCCGGACGAGGTAAAAGAAGATTCCAAATTCGTTGAAGACCTTGGTGCTGACAGCCTTGACGTGGTAGAACTTGTTATGGCACTTGAAGAGAAGTTTGATATTGAAATTCCAGATGATCAGGCTGAAGCGATCGCTACAGTTGCTGATGCGATCAAGTTCATCGAGAGTGCACAGTAAGTCGTCCTTTCACCCCGGTTATGGGGTGAGTCTAGGATAGATCTTAGCATTTTCTGAAATGTTAATATATATCTTATTTGTACAGGAGAGATAGTGAGAAGAGTAGTAGTGACAGGTTTGGGGATGATCAACTCTCTGGGACTTGAAAAAGAGAGCGCATTTGCTGCAATAGTGGAGGGTAAATGTGGTATCAAGAATATCACATCGTTTGATACGGAGGGTCACTCAGTGAAAATTGCAGGAGAGATCACGGATTTTGATCCCTCTACTGTTTTGGATGCCAAAGAGCAAAAAAAGGCCGACAGATTTATCCAGCTCGGGATGAAAGCCGCGCAGGAAGCGATGGAAGATGCCAAGATCCCTGAGGGTACAGAGATGGAAAGATTCGGTATCGTGTCTGCGTCTGGTATCGGCGGTTTGCCGAATATCGAGAAGAACTCTGTGATCTGCGAAACCAAAGGATCGAGAAGAATCTCTCCGTTCTTCATCCCTTCTTCTTTGGTGAATATGCTTGGCGGATTTATCTCTATCTATCAGGGGCTGAAAGGGCCTAACCTCTCGGCAGTTACGGCTTGCGCAGCAGGAACGCATGCGATCAACGAGGCTGCAAAATGCATTATGGTAGGAACGGCAGATAAAATGTTGGTCGTCGGTGCGGAAGCAGCGATCTGTCCTGTAGGTATCGGTGGATTTGCTGCAATGAAAGCACTCTCTACACGCAATGACGATCCTCAGCGTGCATCCAGACCATTTGATGCGGAGCGTGACGGGTTCATTATGGGCGAGGGAGCAGGTGCACTGGTTCTTGAGAGTTATGAGGATGCAGTAGCGCGCGGCGCGACGATCTATGCAGAGCTTATAGGATTTGGCGAGAGCGGGGATGCCAGCCACATCACTGCACCATCCATGGACGGCCCGCTCAGGGCAATGCAAATGGCATACAAAATGGCAGGAGAACCGAAAATTGATTATGTCAATGCACACGGTACATCGACACCGGCCAATGACAAGAATGAAACTGCTGCGCTCAAAGAACTCTTCGGCGGCAAAGAGAACTGTCCTCCGGTAAGTTCCATCAAAGGACAGATCGGTCACTGTCTCGGTGCTGCAGGTGCGATAGAAGCGGTAACCTGTCTTATGGCAATGAGAGAAGGCGTACTTCCTCCGACGATCAACTATACGACCCCGGACGAGAACTGTGACCTTGACTATGTGCCAAATGAGGCAAGAAAAGCTGACCTGAACATCGTAATGAGTAACTCATTCGGTTTTGGCGGGACAAACGGCGTAGTGATCTTTAAAAAAGTATAAGGGAATAAGATGGCTACATACTTAGAGTTTGAGAAGAAGATCGAGCAGATACAGGAAGATATTGTTTCTGCCCATGCCATCGCCAATATGGAGGCAGTATCAAGACTGCAACAAGATCTGCAAAAAGAGGTGAATAAGACATTCGGTTCGCTCTCAGACTTCCAAAAGCTTCAGCTCGCACGCCATCCTGACAGACCTTATGCGCTTGACTATATCAAAGCGATCATGCATGATGAGTATGAGATCCACGGAGATCGTGCCTTCCGTGATGACCCTGCGATTTTGTGCTACATCGGTTGGATCGGTGACCAAAAGGCGATGGTAATCGGTGAGCAAAAAGGGCGTGGCCAGAAAAACAAGATCAAAAGAAATTTCGGTATGCCAAACCCGGAGGGGTACAGAAAAGCGCTGCGCGCTGTAAGGCTTGCAGAGAAGTTTGACATCCCTGTGCTGATGCTGATCGACACTCCGGGTGCATACCCCGGCCTGGGAGCAGAAGAGCGCGGGCAGAGTGAAGCGATTGCTAAGAACCTTTTTGAATTTGCCGCGGTCAAAGTACCGATGATATCGATCGTGATCGGTGAAGGCGGTTCTGGAGGTGCCCTGGCTATCGGTGTGGCTGACAAGCTTGCCATGATGCGTTATTCTGTCTTCTCAGTCATCTCCCCTGAAGGGTGTTCTGCGATCCTATGGAACGATCCAAGCAAAGTAGAAACTGCAACGAAAGCACTGAAGATCACGCCCAATGATCTTTATGAGCATAAGCTTGTAGATGATATTCTCGAAGAGCCGCTTATAGGGGCACACCGTGACAAAGATACTGCGGCAACTGTGATCAAAAACTACTTCCTGGAGAGTGTAAGCGCGTTGAGGGAACTCAGCGAGGATGAACTTCTGGAGCAGCGTTATCAAAAATTGACTGCCGTAGGCGCATTCTCTGAGTAGAAGCGGATCTTCACCCCTCCAGCACTGATGATACACGAAATAGCACAAGCCATTGTCTCCTATATCGGAACGCTTGGTTATACAGGTATCTTTTTGCTGATGTTTTTAGAGAGCACTTTTTTCCCTTTCCCCAGTGAAATTGTGATGATCCCTGCCGGATATCTTGCTTATAGGGGCGAAATGAGTCTTTACGGTGTCATTCTGGCGGGTATCTTTGGCTCTGTTGCAGGTGCACTCTTTAACTATTATCTGGCGATCTATGTGGGACGTGCATTTATCCTGCGCTATGGAAAATACTTTTTTATCAAAGAGAAAACCATGGATAAGCTGGAGGTGTTTTTTAAGACACACGGGGAGCTCTCTACCTTTAACGGCAGGCTGGTCCCAGGAATTCGTCAGTTGATCTCCCTGCCTGCAGGGTTGGCGAGGATGCATGTAGGGAAGTTCGCCCTATACACAGCGCTTGGTGCAGGTATCTGGGTGATCGTGCTGGTGGCACTGGGATATCTGCTTGGTTCCAAGGAGGAGCTTATCTCCGAGTATCTTCGTACTGCGACACTGATCGCACTGCTATGTGTGGCAATGATCACGCTTTTTTATATTGTACGGCATAAAAGACGCCACAAAATCCTTGATGAGGATTAGTGTAGTCTCCAGGAAATATATTTTTTCTTTTTGATCTTTACGTTTTTCAGTGCATTGCGTACTTTTTCAATCACATTACGGTGCAGCGTGATATAGGCATTATTATCTGTGATATCGATCTTGCCGATATCTACCGCATCGATACCTATCTCTTTGCAGAGTGTTCCCAGTATATCGCCTTTTCTCAGCTTGGTTTTTTTCCCTCCGTTGAGACAGAGCGTATCGAACTCTGATACCATTGTGTAGCCATGATCATTTCGTAACGCCCCCAGTTCACCCTTGCGTGCACTTGAAGTGATATATTCGCACTTTGAACGCTCTTGCGGCGTATAGAGTGAGAGTGCCATGCCCGAAGCATCAGCACGTCCTGTACGTCCGATACGATGGGTGTAAACCTCTTTTTCAAAAGGGAGGTCATAGTTGATCACCAGTTCTATCTCTTTGATATCCAGACCTCTTGAGGCGACATCAGTAGCAACGAGTATGCGCTTGGAGCCGTTTGAAAAAGCTATAAGGGATTCATTGCGCGCCCTTTGATCCAGATCTCCCTGCAGATCGATAACAGAGTGGCCAAGCGTATGCAGTCTGTCAGCAAGCGCAACAGCATCTGCTTTGGTGTTGCAAAAAATGAGCAGGGAAGCCGGTTTGAAAGTATTGATCAGCGTGATGAGTGTCTGAAACTTATCGGAGGTTTCGTAAGCCACTTCATCGATTTTGCCAACCTCTTGCAGTGTATCCACTTTGATGGATATTGGGTCAATGAGCAGCTTTTTGCTTAGATCTTCTATCTTGGAGGGAAAGGTCGCAGAGAAAAGCAGTGTTTGTCTTGGTACAGAGATATTGGAAGCAATACCCACGATTTCATCATAGAATCCCATATCAAGCATTTTATCGGCCTCATCAAGTATCAGGCACTTGATGCTATTGAGCTCGAGTGTATTTTTGCCCAGGTGGTCTTTTATCCTGCCGGGTGTACCTATGAGTATATGCGCCCCTTTTGCCAGCGAGTCGGCCTGTGCACGAAGAGGTACACCGCCATAAAGCGTGAGGACCTTTAGATTGGCTTTGCAGGCAGCCAGCTTTCTCAGTTCAGTCGCTACCTGTTCAGCAAGTTCACGGGTAGGAGTGATGATAAGTGTTTGCGGTCTGTTATGGGCAGTATCTGTGCGGATCACCGCAGGCAGACCAAATGCGACTGTTTTGCCTGAACCTGTTTTGGATTGTGCCAAGACATCTCTGCCTTCCAATATCGCAGGAATACTCTCTTCCTGTATCTTTGTCATCTGCGTATAGTTGAGATTGTCAAGTATATTGAGCAGTGAAACCGGTATCCCGTTGATGGTATTAAAATGTGCCATAGTGTTCTTTGTAAAGATAGTGTTAAAAGTTTATAGTGTTAGAGGATGTATCAAACGGGCTGTGAAAGCCCGTTGGGTTAAAAGAATTACGCGTTTTCTTGTTGTTCTTTTCTGTACTTGAGGATCATCATGAGTGCTTCATCTTTCAAAAGAAGCTTCTCTTTTTTCATCTTTTCAAGCTCTGCATCAGTCAGATGAAGTCTTCCCTCATCCGCGTCTGTTGTCTGTTGGTCAAGCTCATTGTGCTTCTCAAAGATTTTTGCAAAGTGTGCATTCTCTTGCTTGAGGATACTGATTTCATCTCTGTATTCGTGTAGCATCATCTACTCCTGCTTATTTTTTGTAATTATAGCTATTATGTTCTATACTCTGCATTAATTTTGACATACTCATAGCTCAAATCACATCCGTAAGAGGTATAGCTACCCTCTCCCATCCCGATATCGCAGGTCACTTTGAAGCTGGCCTGTTTCATGATCTCATAGGCTCTCTTCTCACGCTCTTTATCGAGTTCTCTGTGCGCAGCATCATAGATAAGAAGGTCATCATAGTGAATCACGAGTTTTTCATCATCGCACGCGATACCCGAGGCACCGATCGTCGAAGCGATGCGCCCCCAGTTCGGATCCTCGCCGAAGAGGGCGGTCTTGACAAGCAGCGAGTTTGAGAGTGCGACACTTGCAGTGCGTGCCTCTTCTTCCGTTCTTGCCCCTGTGACCTCAAAGGTGACCAGTTTGTTGGCCCCTTCACCGTCTTTGAGGATCATCATGGCAAGCTCGAACATGATCTTCTCCAGCGCCTCTTTGAAGGCCTCTTTATGGTAGTTTCCTGAAGTTTTGTTCGCAAGCAGCAGGACGGTGTCGTTTGTGGAGGTGTCTCCATCTACCGAGATACGGTTGAATGATCGCTCGGTGCTCCCTGCAAGCAAAGCATCCATATCCTCTTGTGGAACGGCTGCATCTGTTGCGATAAAGCAGAGCATTGTAGCCATTGCGGGATTGATCATCCCCGCACCCTTGCAGATCGCAGCGATATGGAAATTCTCTCCGTTTTCCAGTTCGACTCTGTAGGCCAGTTCTTTTTTGAAACTGTCCGTGGTCATGATCGCTCGGGCAGCTTGATCGGAGTCCTTGCTGCTGAAGTCAAGCGTATCGAAGGCGGAAGCGATCTTCTCCAGAGGCAGACGGTAGCCGATCACACCGGTTGAGGCCATTACGGGATTGAGGACATCGATCTTTGCCGAGAGTTTTGAGATCAGGGTATCGATATCCTCGACGCCTTTCTCTCCGGTCATCGCATTGGCATTTTTTGCATTGATCAGGACGAAATCAGTCTGAAAGTTTTCAGGATATTTTTTAAAATGTCTGATCGGTGCCGCCTGGAACTTGTTTTGCGTAAAGACCGCACTCACATCGCAGGGAACCTCCGAACGGATAAAGGCGACATCGCCATCATCAGAATTGGTCCGCATCCCGACGTTGGTTGCTCCGCAGTAAAATCCCTGAACATTTTCCAGTCCTTTTTCTAAAGGTGTGATTGTATACATTGTTGATTCTCCATTTGATTCATAGATTGAATGATTGAGCGAGAGCAGATGCACATCAGACGTACTTCAGCTCTTCGGGTTTCTCTTTGCGCCTGATGAGGCTTTTTGCTTTTGCGATCCCTTCGCTGGTGCCGATCAGCAAGAGTTTTGATTTGGGCATGATGATCGTCTCTCCGTTGGGCATCGGGATAAATTTGTCATCTCTCTGACGGATACCGATGATCGTCACGTTGGCTACATCGCGAAGTCTTGCTGCTTTTATTTTTTTCAGTGCCAGCCAGGAGGTTTTTGATACTTTAGCCTCCTCCATGTCCAGAGGGGTATCCTGCTTGTAAAGGAACTCCTGAAGCAGGTTTTCCATATCGGGGCGCGCTGCCATCGCATTGATACGCTGTGCCAGCAGTTTTGTCGCGGTAACGACTTTATTGGCACCCAGTTTCAACAGCTTCTGGTCATCTTCATTACTTTTGGCATTGGCGATGATCAGGTAGGGCTGTCCTCTATGGATCTCTTTCTCGTAGAGGCGTGCCGAAGCGACCGTAGCAATATTGTCAGCGACGTTATCTGCAAGCGTGATGACCCCCTTGGCTGAAGAGAGGTGCGATTTAAGTATCCCTTCCTGGGTATGAGGCTCAGCCGTAACAAAATAGGGATAATGATATTTTTTGGCAATTGCTTCGAGGTCTTCACTTGGGTCCACTACCACAAAAGGGATGTGGTTGGCTCTGAGGTGTTTGGTTACCTGAATGGTATACTCATTATGGTAACAGACGACGAAATGCTGTTTTAGTCTTGCAATCTCATAAAGCATTTTACGCTCCTTGGCGGTTTTTTGAAACTCACCTCTTTTGACCACTTCCACGATGATACCTATAGAGATAGAAAAGAGGATAAAGCCAAAGATGATCAATGTGATCGTAAAGATACGTCCTGCGTCAGAAAGGGGTGCGATCTCACCGAATCCTACCGTAGTAAAGGTAATCCCCGTTTGAAAAATCGCTTCCATCAGAGGAAAGTCATCAATGATCATGTAGCCCATCGTACCGATCAGCATCATCAATACAGTAAGAATAAGAGGGAGTCTAAAAGGTGCTAAATGACTATAGAATTCGTCATTCAGAGTAATATGCGGTTTTGGTGCGCTTCTCCAGCCGAGAAACTTTTTGAATCTTTGGACAGGACCCAAAGGTGTGTATCCCAAAGTATGGGATACTAGTTAGCCGCAGCTTGTGCAGCTATCTTTCTCATTGTTCTGAGTGTAGAAGCAGCAACTTTGATTCTCTTTGTTGTACCGTCTTCAAGTGTGACCTTTACAGATCTGAGGTTTGGAAGTTGTCTTCTTTTTGTCTTGTTGTTTGCGTGTGAAACGTTATTCCCAACAAGTGGACCTTTTCCGGATACTGAACATCTTCTTGCCATGATAATTCCTTTATAAAATAATAGATAAATTCAACCTGTGTTAGTAAAAGGCGAATATTTTGTGCGATTATAGAGTAAGTGACCATAATTTTTGCTTAAGGGTTTCTAGAAGTGCCCTTGATATCAGCATGCAGTATATTTTACCCGGAAAAGAGGAGAATTTTTTCATCATTCTTCTCCCTTCTGGCCCGATATATGGCATCTTATCATCTATATTTCGTTATAATAACTACAAATTATATCATAAATAGGGACAGTATGTTAGTAGCACCGAGTATCTTATCGGCAAATTTTGGAGCGTTGGCAAAGGATGTTGAGGCGATCTGCGAAGGGGGGTGTGATCTTGTGCATGTGGATGTCATGGATGGACACTTTGTTCCCAATCTTACGATCGGGCCTGTTGTCGTGGAATCTGTGGCAAAAGTGGCTACCAAACCGCTTGATATCCATCTTATGGTAGAGAACAATACCTTTTTTGTCGATCTTTTTGCGCCGTTGAAGCCCGGGTTTATCTCTTTCCATATAGAAGAGGAGAAACACCCGCACCGGCTGATCCAGAAGATCAGGGATTTGGGGATACACCCGGCGATCGTGCTCAATCCCCATACACCGCCAGAAGCGATCGAGTTTTTGCTCGAAGATATCGATATGGTGCTGTTGATGAGTGTCAATCCCGGGTTTGGAGGACAGAAGTTTATCCCTTCGGTGATAGAAAAGGCAAAGCGCCTGAAGCAGCTCATCGAAAAGCGGAATCCAAAGTGCCTGATCGAAGTGGATGGCGGGGTCAACGATCTCAATGTCAAAGAACTGGAAGCAGCGGGCGTGGATGTCGTTGTGGCAGGATCCTATGTCTATAAGCATCCAGAGGGTGTAGCGAAAGCGATCGCTTCGCTCAAATAAATTGTTGAGAGTAGAGTTGTGCAAGTTCAAAACAGAAAACTAAGAGTAAAGATCTGCGGTATTACCAATCTGAGGGATGCACTGCACGCAGTGGAGTGCGGTGCGGATGCATTGGGGTTTGTATTTTACAGCAAGTCTCCGAGATATATCAGCCCTGAAGCGGCAAAGAAGATCATTGACAAGCTGCCTCCTTTCGTCGAGACCGTAGGCCTCTTTGTCAATGAAGGGGTAGAGACGATCGACACGATCTGCAAATATACCGATATCTCCCGTGCGCAGATACACTTTGAGGTGGATGAAGAGTCGCTTAGCCAGCTGCATGAGCAGGTACTGCCGGTTGTACGGGTAAAAGTCCCTGAGGATATCCATAAGTTCGATCACAGATACCGGCTGGTCGATATACACAGTGACGCATACGGCGGTACCGGGGAGCGCCTTAACCTTGAGTGGTTCAAAGGGGTTGACTGTTCCAGGATCATCCTGGCAGGGGGGCTGACTCCGGAAAATGTCGGGGAAGTGAAACCATACGGTTTTTACGGGGTTGACGTCAGTTCGGGAGTAGAGTCGATCAAAGGGAAAAAAGATCCTAAGAAAGTAGAGCAGTTTATCGTTAATGCAAAAGGTTTTTGAGGAACTGACCCATGCATTTCGCAAGCATAAAGGCGTATTGACGCAAGAGCAGTATGAGCATATTGCCATCAGGCATACGACACTGCTGGAGGACGCCGATACAATTTTTATCCTTCTTCAGGCATCAGGCTATCCTATTTCACAAAGAGAAGAGAACCTTTACCAGCTGGACACCTACTTTACGCCGTATTATGAACAGCGCTACTGTGTCGTAGATATCGAGACCAACGGGAGCAAGCCTGGAGATTCTCAGGTCATTGAGATCGGTGCCGTACTGGTTCAAAACGGTAAGATCATCGACCGTTTTGAAACCTTTGTGGAGTGTGCTTTTTTGCCGGAGTATATCACGAAGATCACAGGGATTGAACCCCAGGACCTGATCGGTGCTCCCAGCAGAAAAGAGGCATTGACCAAACTGCGCCACTTCATGGGAGATGCGGTCTTTGTCGCACACAATGCCAACTTTGATTATAATTTTCTTGGTGCCTCTTTTGAACGTTTCGGACTTGGCAATATCGGCAACCCGAAACTCTGTACGATCGATCTTGCCAGACGTACCTTCGAGTGCGAACGCTACGGTCTGTCGTATCTGATAGACTTTCTGGGAATTGATATGGCAACCCACCACAGGGCCTACAGCGATGCCTACTGCGCCTATCAGGTGATGAGAAAGAGTTTTATGACTGTACCTGAGTATGTCAGAAGTGCGGATGACCTGATCGTTTTTTCAACTTCCAGCAGGAAAGAGAGAAAAAAGCAGGGAGTAAGTAGCAGGGAGTAGGGAGCAGGTTAGGTAAGCATTTTTTAGAAAATGCTTTTATTTTAAGGTTTTGTTCATGTAATCCATGAAAAATTGCTACCGTGTGCCTACACGGCTTCGCTTCGCTACGACTTCGAGCTTACAAAAGCAAAGCTGTTTGCTTTTGCTTAACAGCTCTCACAGTTCCGTCGCTAAGATCGTGAAACTGTTCACGATCTTTATACGCTCCTCATCTGCTACCTACTTCCTTTTTACTTTTTACTTTTTACTTTTTACTTTTTAAAAGGTGATGCAAAAAGAGTATCTGTGCAAAAACAGGGGCAAAGAGATTGAGGATCGGGATATAGTTGAAGAGCGATCCGATCATTGCGATGAGTGTGGATCGTCTGCTTTTCGTTTTGAGCATATTTTTATCCGTGATAAAAAGGGAGCCGACATCATAGACCGTCGGGTCTTTGAGCAGGATAGACCAGAGATAGAGCATCACGATTTGACCGATGAAGGGTATAAAAAGCAGCGGAAACAGCAGGATAAAGAGCAGCAGGAAAAGAGCGCTTGACTTTACCGTGACAAGGAGGGAGGTCATGATATCGGCACTTCCCGTGATCGGGGTAGCGGGGTAGTGTTTTTTTGTCAGTGCGATCAGGAGTTTTTCGCTCATGAGCGCAGTAAAGAGCGATACCATGAGGATAAAAAGGGTATATCCTATGAGCAGAGAGGCCAGAGAGGTGACAGCGGCAGTGAGCCACTCCCACGGTATCCAGCTCGCATAGAGGGTGGTCAATCCAAAGAGCAGGTCCCAGAAGAGCCAGCTCAGGATCAGGGTACTTGCCAGCGAGAGTAGGGCGATTTTTGCCACAAAGAAAAGCACCGAAGGGCTGAGGATATCCTGGAGGCTCTTGGCAGCGATCTGTTTCATTACAGATATTCGTTCTTGAAGGCTACATAGCGTTTTGCCGAAGCATAGAGCTCTGCCACCTCTTCATCGGTGAGTTCGCGTACCACTTTTGCAGGACTTCCCATGATGAGGCTTCTAGGCGGGAACTTTTTATTCTTTGTCACCAGTGCGTCGGCACCTACGATCGACTCTTTGCCGATCACCGCACCATCCAGGATGGTCGCACTCATTCCGATCAGGCAGGCATCTTCGATGGTGCATCCGTGCAGCATTACCCTGTGCCCGACCGTCACATCATTGCCGATGATCGTCGGGTGCCCGTCGCTCATATCCTCTTTTTTGTGGTGGGTGACATGGATCATGCTGAGGTCCTGGATATTGGTGCGGTCGCCGATGGAGATGTAGTGTACATCCCCGCGCACTACGCACCCGAACCATATTGCACTGTCTTCGCCCATCGTTGTGCGTCCCACTACGGTCGCCCCTTCGGCGACCCATGCATTCTTGCCCAGTTTCGGTGTCCACTCTTTAAATTTTACTAACATTTTTTTCTCCTGTAAATCTCTTTTTACTTAAGTATTCTCATTTCTAACTTCTTGCGTCTTACTCTTTCGCTCAGCTCTCTTTGAGCAGCCGGTTTGCCAGACGGTGGACATAGTCCGGTGTCTCTTTTTGGGATTTGTTGTGAATCCTGTTGGTATACTCCTCAAGGATCTTATGGTTGTTGATCGATTTTCCGAGTACAGGCATTTTCACATAGTTGCCATCGGGCTGAAGCCTCCAGTTGAGGTTGTTGTCCGCCAGCTGGAGCATCAGTATCTGGATGATCTTTTGTGTCAGATGCTCTTCGCCGATCGGTGTCATGAGCTCCACACGCCTGATCAGGTTTCGCGGCATCAGGTCGGCACTGGCGATGTAGCATCTCGTCTTGGCATGTTTGAAGTAGTAGATACGCGGATGCTCAAGGTACTTGCCGATGATGGAGTGTACCGCGATGTTCTCGCTCACCCCTTTGATCCCCGGTTTCAAACAGCAGATACCCCTGATGATCAGGTCGATCCTGCACCCCTCCTGAGAGGCTTTGTAGAGTGCCTTGATGATATCCTGGTCTACCAGTGAATTGGCTTTGAGGATCATATGCCCCTCTTGGCCGTGACGGCCCTCTCTTTCGATGAGGCGGAGCAGTTTGGGTTTGATCTGCGTAGGCGCCATGTAGAGCGTATCGAGTTTGGTATAGTTGGAGAATCCCGTCAGAAAATGGAAAAAGTTGGTTGCATCCTTGACATAGCTCTCTTTGGCAGAGAAATAGGAGATATCCGTATAGATCTTTGCCGTGCTCGGATTGTAGTTCCCTGTCGCAAGATGTACGTAGCTCTGCAGTTTTTTGCCTTTGCGCTTGATCACCTGTGCGATCTTCGCATGGACTTTGAGCCCCGGGATCCCATAGACGACATGTGCGCCCACCTCTTCAAGCAGTTTTGCCCACCTGAGATTGTTCTCTTCGTCAAAGCGTGCTTTGAGTTCGACGAGTACCATGACCTGTTTACCGTCGCGTACCGCATCGATGAGCGCTTTGACAATCGGTGATTTCGGGCCTGCGCGGTAGAGTGTCATACGGATCGCCAGTGTGTCGGGGTCCGCAGCCGCCTGCGAGATGAACTTGACGACGGGATCAAAACTGTCATAGGGGTGGTAGAGCAGGATATCCTGTTTCTCGATCGCCCCAAAGATATCTTCGCTGTCAAGCGGCGGAAGTATCTTCGGGGTGAAGGTCGGAAGCATAAGGTGCGAGAGCGAGGTTTCTCCTACGATCTGCCAGAGGCTTCCCAGGTCAAGCGGGATGGATTTGTAGAAGTAGATATCCTCCTGGTCAAGTTTCAAATAGGAGAGAAGGAACTTGACCAGGTCATTGTTCGCCCCGTCAAGCAGTTCAAGGCGGATGAATGAGCCCTTGTTTCTCGAACGCAGCCCCTCCTGCAGGATCTCGAGGAAATCATCGGCCTCCTCCTCCTCGATCTCGATATCGGCATTTCTTGTGACCCTGAACGGGGTGGAGGCGATGCACTTGAACCCCGGGAAGAGTTCCGAAGCAAAATACTCCACCACCGTGTCGATCGGCACGAAGGTATGGTCGATCTGTAGAAATCTCGGCAGCACGCGCGGGATACGGATCAGGCCGTGCTTGATCTGGTTGGAGTCATCCTTGAGGGTGAGCGCCAGGCCGAAGCTCAGGTTGTTGAGGTGGGGGAAAGGGTGGGTCGCATCGACAGCGATCGGGATGATCACCGGATAGATCTCATTGAAAAAGATCGCTTTGACCTCTTCCTGTTCCTGGTCGTTGAGCGCAGTGTAGTTTTTGATATTGACGCCGTGGGTATAGAGCTCCGAGACGATAGAGTTGTAGCATGACTCAAGGATCAAATGCTCTTTATGGAGATAGTTGCGTATCTCCTCAAGCTGTTCGCCGGGGGTCAGTTTGTCCGGCCCTGTCTCCTGGATGCGCGCATCATAGAGCGACTTGAGCCCGGCGACGCGTATCATGTAGAACTCGTCAAGGTTGGTTCCGTAAATGGCGATGAACTTCAGCCTCTCCAGCGGCGGCAGGTTCTCATCGAGCGCCTGTGCGAGTGCGCGGGAGTTGAACTGCAGCCATGAGAGCTCACGGTTAAAATAGAGTTGTGATGAATTCAGGTCCATTGACATAAAAACTCCGTTTTTAAATTAAAAATTAAAAGGTAAAAACTAACAATCCAGACTCGTTCCCACTCTCCTGAGTGGGAATGCATATACAACATTTCAGAGTAAAGGGAGTCTATTCACTTTTATGTCGTTTTGTACGCATTCCATATCAGGAGATATGGAACGAGGCGGTGGCTCCACTTTTTATGATTTGAAAGGATTATAGCAAAATAAAAGCACTTTGACAAAAGTGGATACTAAAGTTTTTAATTTTTAATTTTTACTTGTTAATTGATCAAAAAGCCTAGAGCTTTTTGATCTTGGCGATCTCATCGCGCAGCCTTGCCGCCTCTTCAAACTCAAGGTTTTTGGCCGCAACCAGCATCTTTGCCTTGAGCTCACCGATCACTTTCTGGCGTTCGGCTTTCGGCATCTTGTCGAGTTTGCTGCGTTTATTGTAGAGTTCACCCGCGTCTTCGACTTTGAGATCGGTATCAAGTACCCTGACCGTGGTTTGGGGGGTGATATTGTGCGCTTTGTTGTATGCCATCTGCTTCTGGCGTCTCGCCTGTGTGGTTTCGATCGTGGTCTTCATCGACTCCGTCATCTTCTTGGCATACATCAGTACTTTCCCGTTGGCGTTTCTGGCCGCACGCCCGGAGGTCTGTATCAGCGAGGTGGTCGAGCGGAGGAACCCCTCTTTGTCCGCATCAAGGATCGCTACGAGGCTCACCTCGGGGAGGTCAAGCCCCTCCCTCAGCAGGTTGATCCCCACCAATATGTCAAATTCGCCCAGGCGGAGCGAACGGATCGTCTGGTTGCGTTCGATCGCATCCATCTCGGAGTGCATATAGCGCGCTTTCAGCCCAAGGTCATTGTAGTAGGTGGTCAGCTCTTCGGCCATCTTTTTGGTCAGTACCGTCACGAGTACCCGTTCTCCCCGTTCGATGACGGGTTTCATCCTGTCATGCAGGTCCTCCACCTGGTAGGTGCTGTCTATCACCTCTATCTCGGGATCGAGCAGCCCCGTGGGACGTACGACCTGTTCGGCAACGACGGAGGAGAGTTCCCCTTCGATCTGTGCCGGTGTGGCAGAGACGAAAAGGTAGTGGGGCGCTTTGTTGATATACTCGTCAAATTTGAGCGGACGGTTATCCAGCGCCGAGGGGAGGCGGAAGCCGTGCTCCACCAGTACCTCCTTGCGGCTTCTGTCCCCTGCATACATACCGCGGAATTGGGGGAGGGAGACATGCGACTCATCGACGATCACCAGGTAGTCGTCATGCATCGCTTCGAAGTAGTCCATCATCGAGTAGGGGGTCTCCCCCGGTTTTTTGCCGGTAAGGTGGCGCGAGTAGTTCTCGATCCCCTTGCAGATCCCTGTCGCCTCCAGCATCTCAAGGTCGAACTCGGTACGCTGCTTGAGGCGGTTGTACTCTATCAGGCGCTCCTCTTTCTGGAAAAAGGCGAGCCTCTCGTCCAGCTCCTCCTCGATGCTTTTGATCGCTTTTGCCAGCTTCTCTTTCCCTACGATGAACTGGTTGGCGGAGTAGACCGTCACCTCTTTTTTGTGCTCCTCCTTCTCTCCGGTGAGCGAGTTGAAGGTGTAGATATCCTCGACTTCATCCCCGAAGAACTCCACACGGATGGCAAACTCCTCGGAGTAGGCGGGATAGATATCTACCACCTCCCCGCTGACACGGAAGTTCCCCCGGTCAAAGTACTCGTCGTTGCGTTTGTAGCCCATATCGACCAGTTTGAGCAGCAGCGCTTTGCGGTCATGCTCCTCGCCGACACAGAGTTTCTGGACGATGGTTTTGTAGTCCTCTGGCGAGCCCAGCCCGTAGTTGGCGGAGACCGAGGCGACGACGATCACATCATCGTGGCTGAGCAGCGAAGCGGTCGTAGAGAGCCTGAGGCGTTCGAGCTCCTGGTTGATCGAGCTGTCCTTCTCGATAAAGAGATCCTGCCTCGGCAGGTAGGCTTCGGGCTGGTAGTAGTCGTAGTAGCTGATAAAGTACTCGACATGGTTGTTAGGGAAGAAAGACTTGAACTCGCTGTAGAGCTGTGCGGCCAGCGTCTTGTTGTGCGTCATGATCAGGGTCGGCTTCTGTGTCTTCTCGATCACTTTCGCCATCGTATAGGTCTTCCCCGAACCCGTCACCCCCAGCAGAGTCTGGTAGCGGTTGCCCGCAAGGATGGAACTGCTGAGCGCCTCGATCGCTCCCGGCTGGTCTCCGGAAGGCTGATAGGGACTGCTTACGGTAAAATTTTTCAAATTCTCCCTTTCAAATTTATAAGTAAAAATTAACAAGTAAAAAGTAAAAGTTTATGTAGATATTTTATTATACAACAGTTTTATTTTTGAGCCTTTTAAGACTGGATACAAGCAGACGGATAATCTCTTTGATATCTTCTATAAGACTTTCAAACATTGCCTGCGTTATAAACTTGGTATCGTATAGTAAATTGATCCAATACTTTGTTTCATTTGCTTCTTTTAGACCTATGTTTAGTTTATTGATAAAGTCAGCATGAGACTGTGCGAACTCGGACTCAGATATCAATGCGCCGATCGATGTTCCTGACCGAAGAATCTGTCTGCTTAATACATACTCTTTTTTCTCATTGTTGAGGTATTGAGACAGGTTTACTACTCTGATAGCAAATGCATAGGATTTAGAGTGCAATAAGTTCTCTTTTTTCATGTCAGAGTTTACCCATCTGTTATTTATTTATGAGTATTATAACGATAAAGGTTAAAAAGTGTTTTTAATTGTTACTTTTTACTTTTTAATTTAAAAAACGGAGTTTTTTTATGTCAGCCTTACAAAGACTACAAGCGAAGATCGAGCAGTGGAGAGTGGATTTTGAAGCGCTCAAAAGCGAAAATGCACAGTTGAAGGTCGAACTGCAAAATGCGAGCGGTTCCAAAGAGGAGCAGTCTGCAGAGATCGAACTGTTGAAGCTTGAACTGGAAGAGAAAGATGCGGAGATCGAGAAGATCATTGCGCAGGTCGAATCTTTACTTGCGTAAAGACTCTCTTTAATTAACAATGAATAAGTAATAATTAATAATGAAAGTATGTGTTGCACGCAACACTTTCATTAAGTAAAAGCACTTCAACGAAGTGCATACAAAACTTATTAATTATTCACTATTAATTATTTATTCAAAATAATCCAAAGGATTTTCATGAAGCAGGTTGGGCTTACAATCTCCGGCAATCGCTACAACATCAATCTTGACGACGATTTCGCTGATTTTGTCTATCGGGATCTGAAGGAAGCCGGAGTCGAACTCTTTAAAGACAACAAACCCGATGCCCTGCTGAGGGCCTACCTCCGCCTGGCAAAACAGGCGACCTCCTATGAAAATGAGATCGAAATGCTGATCGAGACGCTTGAGGGGCTATAATCACCCTTCTTGCGTCAGACCGCTATCTTACTCCAACACACTTCTCCCCTCTTCGATAAAGCGTTCACAGCTCTCCTCCTGATCATACGCATCGATGCTGAAACCCAGTCTGGTGTTTGAGGCATTAGCAGAGAGTTTTGTTCCCAGGGTTTCCTGCAGACGACCGGCCAATACCTCTCCATGCTCTTTGGAGGTCATCGGCAGGAGTATGCAGAAGAGCGTTTTCTCCCCCTCAGATGCGGGATCGCTGTATCTTGCGGCGATGTCACTGCTGCGTATGGCACCCGAGACGATCGTGCCGAACTCCCGGTAAAATTGCTTTTTCGCCTTTTTGTCCGCCGTGCTCTCAAAGGTGACAGAGATCCACAGGGCGCAGAGCGGGGTACGGTAGCGTTTTGATTCGGCGCAGGCGTTCTGAAGTACGGATAAAAAGTACTTTTTATTGAATAACCCCGTCTCCCCGTCATGGATGGCGTGCTTTTTCATCTGCAGATGGATATAAACCCTGACAAAATAGATCGCGGCAATCAAAAGCAGCATTGTAAGCAAAAGAGAGCCATAGAAAATATTGACAATCTTATGCTGTTTCAGATAGACCATTTTTTCAATGATGAGCGCAAGCGTTTCTGCGGAGTCATAGCACTGGAGGTTTTGGTCAGGAAGATCCTTGCCGTCTTTTGCAACAGAAAGTCTATAGTCATGCCAGCATTGTTCTACACGCTGAAAATCTTTTTGGAGCGTAGTTTCACCGATGTAATACTCGCAACTGTTGTTTAGCTTGACCCATGATGAGAGATCATGGAGGGCATTCTCTATCTCTTTCTCCGATATCTGACGCGTTGTCGGGTCAAGATAATGGTGCCCGATGCCGCCTGCCAGCCAACTGCTTTGCCGGATGGCTTTTGTATCCTGCTGCAGGGCTTGAAATGCCTGATGGACAAAATAGAACCCAACAGGCATCAACAATACAATCGCATATAAAACAGCCGTGATACGATAGGATGGCCACTCTTTTTGCATACTCTCTCCTCTATCTCGTTATTTTTTGGCCGCCGAAATCATAGCTTTTTGCCAAATGGCCGCCTACATAGTCGATATCCGCGCAGTAATCCGCAGCGGCACTGTTGGTGGTGACATTGAAATCCTCCCCGTTCACGGCATAGACGATGGTATAGCAGACGACGCGGTCGCATGCATCGGAATGGTCTGTTTCGGTAAAGTCGATATGCTGGGCGGTATAGGCGTAGGCTGCATCCCTGATGCAGATTGCCATATTGGATACATCGGCGCTCAGCTTGGCGTCATCACGCGTCACCGCCAGTTTTGAGATCGCCATGGAGGCAAGTATCCCTATGATGATGATCACAAAGATAAGTTCTATGACTGTAAATCCGTTCCGAAGCCGTGAAGAAATAGCTACTGTTTTCATCTTGAACGATACCTCTCATTGCTATGTGTTCATTGATCTCTCTTGTATACTTATACTATAAATATTTCAAATTATATACAAATATTTTAAATTAAGCAAACCGAGGAGGATGTTTTATAAATTTGAAAGCTTCGGCATATTATAATTTGACAGGCCGGTTATTGAATCGGTACTATTTTTTATCAGGAGTTAATCATGACACAGACGAACATGAGACGCGGATTTACGATGATCGAATTGATCTTTGTTATTGTAATTATCGGTATTTTGGCAGCGGTTGCTATTCCTAAACTGGCAGCAACAAGAGATGATGCAAAGATCTCTAACATTGTTTCAAATACAAGAACAGCATTAGGGGATATGAAAGCATTCTATACATCACAAGGTAATACAGTATGGAAAGATGCTGCTACTTTGATTGATACAATTACAGATGTACCATTTGAAACAGCTTGTGGTACGACAGCGATTGGAACAAAAGCAACATCTGCAGCAGGTAAGGATTTTGTGCTTTGTGATGAATCATCAGCTACTGGTGCAATTTGTATTACAATGACGCTTACTGATGATGGGAATGTAACAGTTGAAGCAACAACTGCAGCTACACCAATATGTAAAGGCGTATTAAGTGATCCGGCGATCCAAGGGATTGTAGGTGGTACTACTGCAACTTCTAGCAAAGTACATCAACTTGGCGGTATAGGCGTAGAAAGATAAACTCTTATGCCCTGTCCCATATCTTCGTATATGGGACATTTCTCCTCCATCTCTAAAATTCATTTTTCGTAACCTTCAATCACTCTTTCCTAAAATTTCCGAAATCTATCCCTGCTACAAAACGCTAATGTTCTGAGTGCACAACCTATATACTTTGACAAAGAATATGCTATACTTTATAAAAGATAAAGAATACGCCCTAAAGGATAAAAGATGGTTGGAATGGCAAAATGCAGAAAGGCATTTACAATGGTGGAGCTGGTGTTTGTGATCGTCGTGATAGGGATCCTGGCAGCGATCGCGATACCGAAACTTGCGGTGACAAGGGATGATGCGATCATCACCAAAGCGATCAACACGGTAGCTGCCGTTAGAAGTGCCATTGCAACGGAACGTTCAAAAAATATACTCATGGGCAATTACGATGACTTCAACAAAACATCGATCGGCTATACTGCCAATCAGGTCTTTACGGGGATGCTTGAGTATCCGGTCGAGAGGTGTACGGGGAGCGAAAAGGATTGTTGGGTGGTGGGAGGTTCGGATAGCCAGCCTACCTATACCTTCAGGGGTCCTACGGGGGATGTGATCTATACCTACAAAAACAAAAAATTTGTTTGTACTTCCACCGAAGCGGTCTGTAAAGTGTATGATGACCATCATGTCGATTGATTTTTGATAAAAAAGCTTTTGTGTACTATTATCACGTTGCATTATTAAAAACGCATAGCCCTGTTTTTACATACGCTTCGACTACCAGGTATGAGATCGGAGCGGTTGTTTCTGTCCCGGTCAAATCTCTGGATAAAGAGGGTGTGGTAGTTCGTGTATCAGAGAAACCGGAGTTTGAAACCCTTGAGATCAAATCCTCTTTGGGTCAATACTACTCTGGAATACAGCTGGAAACGGCGAAGTTCATCTCCGACTACTACTTCTCCTCTCTGGGCGAGGCACTCTCCCTTTTTATCCCGTACCGTCGTCATTCCGGGCTTGACCCGGAATCCACATTGCAGGATGAGGAAGTTGCATTACCTCAGTTAACAGAAGCGCAGCAAAATGCCTATAACGCGCTGCTGCACAAAGAGAGAGCACTCCTCTTCGGGGTCACGGGCGCGGGGAAAACGGAGATATTCATCAGCTTAATGGCGAAGATGCTTGAGGAGGGGAAAAGCACGGTCTTTCTGATGCCGGAGATCTCGCTCACGCCCCAGATGGAGACGCGTCTGAAAAAGTACTTCGGCGAGCGTGTGGCGATGTGGCACTCCAAGCTGACGAAGAAGAAAAAAGAGAGCATCCTGGAGGGGATCCACAGCGGCGGGATACGCATCGTGGCGGGCGCGCGCTCGGCGCTCTTTGTCCCGCTGCAGGACCTCGGGCTGATCATCGTGGACGAAGAGCATGACGACAGCTACAAGGCGATGACACGGCCGCGCTACCATGCCAGGGATGTCGCGGTGCTGATGGGGCAGAAGCTCGGGGCAAAAGTGCTCCTGGCCTCTGCGACGCCGAGCATGGGTTCTTATACAAAATATGATGTGGTCAAGCTGGACAGACCTTTCATTCAGACAGCGAAACGCTACACCTTTATCCCCGGCGATACGGTCAACACGACGATCCTGAAGGCGTTGAAAGAGAACTATCTCAAGGGCGGGCAGTCCCTGCTTTTTCTGCCGACACGCGGCAACTTCAAATACCTCTACTGTGAAAAGTGCGGCAAGACGCACCTCTGCCCTTTCTGTTCTGTCGGCATGGCGCTGCACCGCAACCACAGGCACCTGAAGTGCCACTACTGCAACTACACCGAAGCGATCCGTGACAGCTGCAGCTACTGCGGGCATACGCCGCTGAGAAGCGAACGCATGGGTACGCAGGAGGCGGTAGAGGTGATAGGCGCGGCGATCGAGGGGATCAAAGTAGAGAAGTTCGACAGGGACAGCATCACCACGGCAAACAAGCTCAAGCAGGCATTGCAGCGTTTCGAGAAGAAGGAGAGCGACCTGTTGCTGGGCACGCAGATGCTCTCCAAGGGGCATGACTACGCCGATATCACACTCTCCGTGATCATGGGGCTGGACCATATCCTTGGGCTGGCGGACTACCGCGCCAGAGAGCGGGCGATGAGCCTTTTCTTCCAGATCGCGGGGCGCAGCGGACGCGCCAAAGCAGCCGAGGTGGTCGTGCAGACAGGGGACCAGGAGTTTTTCAAAAGCTGCCTGGGGGACTACGAGTCCTTCATAAAAGAGGAGCTCTCCTTTCTGGAGATGATGGGGTATCCGCCTTTTGCCTCGCTGGCACGGATACTGATCGCCCACAAAGATGAAAGCAAGGCAGCCAAGATCACACTCGATACCGTCGCCAGGCTCAAATCCTTCGAAGCGGTAGAGATCGTAGGGCACGGCAAAGCACCGGTAGAAAAGATCGCCAACAAGTACCGCTTCCACATCCTGCTGAGGGCAAAAAGCAGGGTGCCGCTGCTCAAAGCGCTCCATGCGGTGGACTGCCGGGAGATAGAGATCGATATGGACCCGGTCGAATTTTCTTAGAAAATTCGAAGTGAAGAATTAAGAGTGAAGAGTGAAGAGTTTTGGTATGCTTTTCTTTTGAAAAGCTTTTTTTAAATCAGGAAATAAATGAGTATATTGGAAGAGAAAAGCTATGCTTTTTCGATTCGTATCGTGAAGTGTACACAGTATTTGCAAGATGATAAGAAAGAGTTTGTTCTAAGTAAACAGCTCATTCGTTCGGGTACAGCTGTGGGTGCATTGATCGCTGAGGCGAAATATGCACAATCGAAATCGGATTTTATCAATAAACTCTCAATAGCCGCCAAAGAAGGAAATGAGACCAAATATTGGCTGCGTCTTTTAAAAGATTGTAACTATCTTCAAGAAAAAAGTGCTATAAGTCTATTGGATGATATAGAGGGTCTCATCCGGATATTGGCATCAAGTATAAAAACTGCAAAAGAGAATAACTATGAAAAATAAAACACAAACGAAGTTTGTTTTCCAGCACTCTTCACTCTTCACTCTTCACTCTTCATTTTTCCCTCAAGGAGGAAAACTGTGAAAGAGAGATTTCCTACAAAGAAGATCTATGTCGGCAATGTAGCCGTAGGAGGGGATGCCCCGATCTCGGTGCAGTCGATGACCTACAGTGATACGCATAATGTGGAGGCAACGGTCGAGCAGATCAACAGGCTGCACTTTGCTGGTGCGGATATCGTACGTGTGGCTGTGCCGAAGATGGAGGATGCCCTGGCGCTTGAGGAGATCAAGAAGCGTATCTCTCTGCCGCTGATCGCGGATATCCACTTTGACTACAGACTGGCGCTTGAAGCAGCCAAGTGGGTGGACTGCATCCGGTTCAACCCCGGGAATATCGGTGAGAAGAACCGTATCAGGGAGATCGTCAAAGCGTGCCAGGAGAGAAGCCTTCCGATCCGTGTGGGGGTCAATGCGGGAAGTCTGGAAAAAGAGTTTGAGGACCGGTACGGAGCGACCGCCGAGGGAATGGTGGCAAGCGCGGAGTACAATATTAAGTTCCTTGAAGACCTCGGCTTTACCGATATCAAAGTCTCCCTCAAGGCCAGCGATGTGGACCGTACCGTGGAAGCCTACCGGATGCTTCGCCCCAAAAATAACTACCCTTTCCATCTCGGGGTGACGGAGGCCGGTACGGTCTTTCATGCCACGATCAAGTCCGCGATCGGGCTGGGGGCACTGCTGCTTGACGGGATAGGGGATACCCTGCGTGTCTCGATCACCGGTGAGCTGGAAGAGGAGATCAGGGTAGGCAAAGCGATCCTTAAAGACAGCGGACGCGTGCAGGAGGGGCTCAACATCATCTCCTGTCCGACCTGCGGGCGGATAGAGGCGGACCTGGTCTCGGCCGTGGCAGAGGTGGAGAGGCGCACCGCGCATATCAAAACACCGATGGATGTCTCCGTAATGGGATGCGTGGTCAACGCCATTGGCGAAGCCAAGCATGCCGATGTGGCGATCGCCTACGGAAAAGGTTCCGGACTCATTATGGTAAAGGGTGAGGTGGTGGCACGCCTTCCCGAGAATGAACTAGTCGATAGATTTGTTGCTGAAGTAGAGAATTTTGCAAAAGAGAATAGCTGATGGAAAACATGTACAACCTCAATATCGAACGTGCGGTCCTCTCTGCGATCATCTTCGACCCGGAGATCTACGAAGAGGTCGCTGCCAAGCTAAAGCCGCATGACTTTTATCTCCCCTTCCATCAGCACCTATTTGCTGCGATGGAAGAGCTTTCGCACGAAGAGAAGCCGATCGATGAAGAGTTTTTGCGCAGCAAACTGAAAAACAAAGGGAAGTTCGACGAAGTTGCGATGCTCGACCTGCTCTCGGTCAACCCTATCTCAAATACCGGAGCCTATCTTGCGGAGATCAAGGCAAAGTCCAGTAAGCGCGCACTTGCGACACTGGCTACGGAGATCAGAAAACGAACGATCGAAGATGACCTGCCTGCCGATGAGGTGATGAACCTCGTAGAAAAGAAGCTCTATGAGATCACACAGAACAGCAGTAACGAGGATTTCCGGGAATCCAATGAAATTACTCTCTCTATGCTCGAGGAGATCAACCGCCTCAAGGCGATGGGCAACTCCAAGCTGATCGGTACGGATACGGGATTTAAAAACCTCAATGATAAAACCTCGGGATTCGGAAAAGGGGACCTCGTCATTGTCGCTGCGAGGCCGGCGATGGGGAAATGTCTGGGCAAAGGCACAAAAGTGCTGATGTATGATGGTTCGTTGAAAAATGTGGAAGATGTTGTGGTGGGGGATAAACTGATGGGGGATGACTCTACGCCTCGCAATGTACTTTCTCTGGCCCGTGGACGAGAAGAGATGTATTGGGTCAGACAAAACAAAGGGGTGGACTACCGCGTCAATAAATCACATATCCTCTCTTTGAAACGTTCGCGCAACGAAGGCAGACATAAACATGGGGATGTGCTAAATATCGAAGTTTCAGACTACATTGAAAAGAGTGACAAGTTCAAAACAAACTACAAAGGATACAAAGTCAGTGTAGAGTTCGATGCAAAACCTTTGGAGATCGAACCCTACTTTTTGGGCTTGTGGCTGGGGGATGGCAGAAGCTCTGATGTGCGTATCGCTACGGAAGATGATGAGGTGGTAGAGTATCTGCAGGAGTATGCTTTTAGATTGGATAAAAAACTTCATCGTTATGAGGTAGATGGCAAATGTACCATGTTCGGTATCACTAATATACAAAAAGAGGGTGCTTTGCGTGATGTAAGCCATTCACTGCAAGGAAAGCTCCGAACACTGGGTGTGATAGATAACAAACATATTCCTCATGACTATCTCACGGGGAGCAAAGAACAAAGAGAGGCATTGCTTGCGGGATTGATAGATAGTGACGGCTATTATGATGATAGATATCATGTGATGGAGATCGTTCAAAAAAATCAAGCACTTGCCCAGCAGATAAAGTTTTTGGCAGACTCTCTTGGTTTTAGAGTCTCTTTGGTGAAGAAAAAAGCGACCATCAAGTCCATGGGCTATGAGAGTGATGTATTTCGGGTGCGTATCGTAGGGAATTTGGAAACGATACCTACACGGATAGAAAGAAAAAAAGCAAGAGCATTGGCATCCAAAAGAGACCATCGTCATACCGGGATCAAAGTAGAATTTGATAAAGTAGATGACTATTATGGTTTTGTGTTGGATGGCAACCATCTTTTTTTGCTGGAAGATATGACAGTGACGCACAACACGGCTTTCGTCCTCAATATAGCACTCAAAGCGATCGAACGGGACGAAGGGGTGGCATTTTTCTCACTGGAGATGCCTGCGGAGCAGCTGATGCTCAGAATGCTCTCTGCCAAGACCTCCATTCCCCTGCAGTCGCTCAGAGTGGGTGATCTGACCGATGAACAGTGGTCACAGCTCTCGGCAGCGACCGATGATATCTCCAAAAAGAGGCTTTTTGTGGATGACGGGGGACATGCGACGATCCATCAGGTAAGAAGCAAATTGCGCAAGCTCAAGTCCAGGCACCCTGAGATCTCGATAGCGATCATCGACTACCTGCAGCTGATGAGCGGCGACGGGAAGGAAGGAAGACAGCAGGAGGTTTCCGAGATCTCAAGGGGGCTGAAACAGCTTGCCAGAGAACTGCAGATCCCGATCGTGGCACTTTCCCAGCTCAACCGCGGACTGGAGGCAAGGGAAAACAAACGGCCGATGCTCTCCGACCTCCGTGAATCCGGGGCGATAGAACAGGATGCGGATATCATTCTCTTTGTCTACCGTGATGATGTCTACCGGGAAGCCAAAGAGAAAGAGAAAGAGATGAAGGCGAAAGCCGAAGGCAAGGAGTACAGTTCGGAGTTCAAAAAGAAGTCCGAAGAGGAGGCGGAGATCATCATCGGGAAACAGAGGAACGGTCCGACGGGTACGGTGGATCTGCTCTTTCAGAAAAGATTTACACGCTTTGTGGATGCCTCACACTCTCCGGCCTTTGAAGTGGTCTATGAAGAGGGGAATATCCCGATGAATGAAGGGAATATCGAACTACCGAGGATCTAGCCCTCACAAAGTAAAGCATTCTGAAAGGGGAAGAGGATGCAACTACAAAAACCACAGCTTTTTGCTGATAGAAAAAGTCTGGCCTGGGTACTGTTGTTCTTTGTGATGATCCTGCTTATCCGGCTCTTTGTGCACTATCAGGAGTATCTCTCCTTCGTCTCTAAACCTTTTTACTACACCTATGCGGATGTGATCAGCGAAAAGAGCAAGTACTCCCGCGGGAAAAGTTACAAGGTATTGAAACTTCATGCGGAGAACAGGCTGCGCTTTATCACCACTTCCTACAGCAAAGACTCCTACGCAAATAGACGGCTGCGTCTTCAGCTCTTTCCTGATGAGAAGATCGGTTTCCGGGGATATATGGGCACTTTTTTTGTCAAATCGCGTATCAAAGAGGTGCAATCCGTACAAAGCGGATACAAGGAGAGGTTGCTGGCAAAGGTGACGGAACAGCACAATTCTGAGACGCTTGGCTCGTTTTATAATGCGATCTTCTTTGCCACCCCGCTGCCCGATACTTTGAGGGTACAGATCAGCAAACTGGGCGTGAGCCACCTGATCGCATTGAGCGGCTTTCACCTGGGGATACTCTGGGGAATCATATACGGGCTGATAAAGATCGCCTACACCCCATTGCAGCAGAGATATTTTCCCTATCGCTTTATCCTCATCGATGTGGGAATGGTAACATTGATCGTTTTGGGAATCTATCTCTGGTTTGTGGGATTCCCGCCCTCGCTGGTACGCTCCTATGCGATGCTTCTGGCAGGATGGGGTGTCTTGGTTGCAGGGATGGAGCTGCTGAGCTTTGCTTTTCTCTTTACTGTGGCAGGGATGCTGCTGGCACTCTTCCCCTCGCTCCTCTTCTCCCTGGGGTTTTGGCTCTCCGTCTCAGGCGTATTTGCCATCTTTCTGCTCTTGAAATATGCGCAGCATATCGACAAACGTATCCAGGCGCTGCTGATCATACCGGTGGGGATCTTTGTGTTGATGCTTCCCGTGGTGCACGGCATCTTCGGGGTGACGACACCCTATCAGCTGCTCTCGCCGCTCTTGTCCCTGCTCTTTATCCCCTTTTATCCTTTGGCGATGGTGCTGCACCTTGTGGGGTATGGCGGGGTATTTGACGGGGTGCTGCTGAAACTCTTTGCCCTCCCCGCAGAGGCCGAGAACCATCTTCTGCCTGCAGGAATGATGTACGGGTATATCGTTCTAGCGCTTTTGTCGATCAGGTACAGGCCGGCCTTTGTGCTGCTGGCAGGTGCGGCATCCTCTTATGCGCTTTATCTCTTTCTGCTATAGAGGAACCCTTTAGATATGTTCGATCTCCTCCTCTTTGTTCAGCAGGTCACAGAACTTGAGCCCATGCAGGAAGATCATCCAGGAGACATAGATCCACAAAAAGAAGAAGAGGAGCGTGGAGACGGAGCCGTAGATGTTCATATAGGTTTTGTTGTGGAGGATATAGTAGATAAAGCCGTTTTTGGAGAGGTTCCACACAAGCGAAGTGATAAAAGAGCTGATGAGTGCGGATGATACGGAGACCCTGGTGTTTGCAGAGAACTGGAACAACAGGTAAAACACCATCCACACGATCAGAAAAGGGACAAAGTAGAGCAGCTGAATACTGCTGGTGATACTGAAGCGGTTCAAATAGAGCTGCATCGTTGCAGAGAGGTAAAAAGAAATCCCCATCATCAAAGGAATGACGAGAAGAAGGAGGCCGTAGGTTTTGAGTGCATTGAAGACCCCGCGGTTTGGCACACCGAAGATATCATTGACGATATAGTCATAGTTTTTGAAAAAGAGTATCGCTGCTACTGTGACATAGAGCACGCCGATATATCCGAGTTTGTAGGAGTTCTCCATAAAGGTATTGATGTAGTCTATTACCTCCTTTGAGTATGTGGGCAGGAGGTTGCGGAAGATCAGATCTTTGATCTGGACTTGTATCTCCTCAAAGGCAGGCAGAGTGGTAAAGACCCACAGTATAATGACCATCAATGGAATGATGGAGAAGAGCGTACTCCAGCTGAGGCTTGAAGCGTAGTGGCCGATCTTGTCATCAAAAAGCTCGCTGATGAAGTCCCGTAGGAAGATATAGTAGTGTCGCAAAAGGGATCTCATCGGGGATCCCTTGTTTTAGTGAATAGTGAATAGTGAGGAGTGAAGAGTGTCGGTATGCACTGCTTTGTAGTGCCTTTAGTAAATAAAAGAGAAACAAAGCTCATTTTCAAAAACTCCTCTTCATTAATCGCTAATTTCTAACACTTCACTCCTCGCTTTAAAAAGGCAAATGCCTTTTTAATTTGGCAGTCCCATTTTCCCCGGATTGAGGATATTGTTGGGGTCAAATGCCTGTTTGAGGTCTCTGAAGAGTTGTATCTCCTCTTCGTTGAAGGCGATATTCATAAACGGTGCCTTGGCTGTTCCGATACCGTGTTCGCCGCTGAGCGTACCGCCCATCTCCACCACCAGTTCGAATATCTCTTCGATACAGTGGTGCCCCTCTTCAAGCTGCTTTGGATCGCTCCCGTCCACCATGACGTTGACATGGATATTGCCATCCCCGGCATGTCCGAAGCAGGGTACTTTGAACCCATACTTCCTGCCGATCTCATAGATACGTTTCAGTGCTTCAGGCAGCATACTTCTTGGCACCGAGATATCCTCATTGAGCTTTTTGCTGCCGTATATGGTGATTACCGGGGAAGCGTTGCGTCTGGCAACCCAAAGCCGGTCTCTCTCTTCGGCAGTGTGCGCTACGATGAAATCCTGCGCGCCGTTCTCTTTGAAGGATTTTTCCAGGGTTGCAAGCTGGAACTCCACCTCCTCAGGGACATTCCCGTCCACATCGCCGATCAGCAGGCCGCCCGCATCTTCAGGCAGTTCGATACCGAGTTTCTCCTTCAGCGCCTGTACCACCAGGTCATCCATGAACTCCATCGCTACGGGGTTTGCGCCTGAAGCAAGTGACTTGAAGACCGCGTTCATCGCATCTTCAACGGAAGGGAAGATGCCCATATAGGCTTTGGTATATTTGGGTTTTGGGATCAGTTTGAGCGTGATCTCCGTGATGACAGCCAAAGTTCCTTCGCTCGCGATCAGGATGCCAGCGATGTTATATCCCGCCACATCTTTGATCGTACGTTTCCCCGCACGGATGATGTCTCCGTTCGGACGTACGGCTCTGAGTGCCATCACATAGTCTTTGGTAATCCCGTACTTGGCCGCACGCATACCTCCGGCATTTTCGCTGACATTTCCGCCAAGCGTCGAGTAGGCTTCGCTGGCAGGATCCGGCGGATAGAAAAGTCCTACCGCTTCTGCTGCTTTTTGCAGATCCATATTGACCACGCCGGGCTGGACGACGGCAACCATGTTCTCCATATCGATCTCGAGGATCTTGTTCATATGTTTTTCCATCGCCAGGGTGATCCCGCCGTTTGTCGGAAGCGCTCCCCCGGTAAAGCCCGAGCCCGCGCCGCGCGGAGTGATCACAATCTTGTGCTCATTGCAATAGGACAGGATGTGGCTGACATCCTCCTCATTGCGGGGAAATACTACCGCATCGGGTTCGAAACGTGTACGCGTCGCATCGTACGAGTAAGCGATAAGATGGGCTTTGTCAGAGTAGACATTTTCCTTGCCTACCATCTCTTCGAAAGCTTTGATATGTTTTGCGTCTAGCATAAAACTCCTTTTTAAACTCTATCGATCAATTGACTGATTGGTTGATAAGTGGTTGCATTACCCGATTCGCTCATGGTGACGGGTTTGATCCTGGGACCTAAAGCTGTTCCATGGTCCTGTAGTAGTCCTTCACATCATTGTCGGTGTCAAACCAGCCGGATTCTATCTTTTCCAGGCGTGAAAAGAAAGGGAATTTGCCTTTTTGAGGCAGATTTTCCATTTTTTTCTGGCTGATGATCTTTTGAGATACAGGATCCAGAAGTACCGCCGTGCCGCTGCGTACGATCAACACAAGCCCTACCTGATAGGCTTTGGCGAACTCGGAAAGATTTTCCCTGCTTGGTAAGCTCTCTCCCTCAGTTGAAAGGAAAAGTGCATAAAGATCGGGATGTATCCAGTTTTTACTATATTGCTTGGTGATTTTTGTATAGGTCTCCGCATCAGGGGCCAGAATCAGTACATTTTGGTACATATATCCGCCAATCACTTTGTCCCCACGCTTTACAGGGGTCTTGATCGTAGGCAGTTTTTTATGATCAATCGCACTGTGGGCTATCGCTTCTGCCGATCCCTCTTTGCCGGTCTGAACAAGATAGCTTGTGATTGCCTCGGCATTTTTTCCGTAAGGGTGTATCACTACTCCGCTCATGCCGTCAAGAGGGAAAGCGTTTTGGAGTTTGAGATGCTGTTGATCAACATCCTTTATGGTTGTATGTACGGCAGAAGGGAAAAAATCTGCAAAAAGCGGAATGGAAAAAAGCGTAATAAGTGCAAACCTGCGCATAGCGATCCTTTTAATGGATAATATTAGCTTGATTATACAGAGAAAAGAGTAAAAGTTCCATAATCGATTGCTGTTATCATTAACATAATTAAGTTATAATGATGGCTGATTAATGAGGACTGGAAGCATGAGAAGAAATAAAATCAAGTGCATGGAGGCGCCCCATGCCAATGTTTAAAAGTGTTGTGGTGATACTTTTGGCGCTTACCTCTCTTTTCGGTGCGAAAGTGACGCTCCATGACTGGGAAAGAGGGCAGACATTTTCAAATTTTCTTGAAGAGCATAATATTCCAAAGAAGTTGCTGGGCCAAATCTCCGATGAGGATCAAAAGTTTCTCACAGAGATACAGAGTGATTCTAAGTATTATCAGCTGGTCGGAGCCGATAATACCCTGATACAGGCATTGATCCCTATCAATGAGGAGATGCAGATCCATCTTTACAGGGACAGAGAGAGCGGCGAGTACAGTTTTGACATCATTCCCATCGTCTATGAAGAGAATGAGTATTTTGCCAATGTTGAGATAAACTCCAATCCTTACAGCGACACTTTGGAGTGTGTCAAAGAAGAAAAGATCGCCAAAAGAGTGGGGCAGGCGCTCAAGAATACGATCAATACAAAATCGTTGGCCAAGGGTGATCAGGTTGCCTTTTGTTATAAGCAGCGTACCCGGCTGGGGGAGATCTGTCATATGCCGAGTATTGAAGTGATCAAGCTTACTACGCGCGGCAAGACGAAGTTCATCTATGCGGATGAAGACGGGGATGGCCATCTTGAAGGGGCGCAGCGTACCAGCTTCAGCAAAGAAGGTGATCTTGTCCATCTGGTACCTTTCAGAGACCGATCCAAGAAACTCGGTATGCCCCTCAGGCATATACGTATTACCTCGTCGTTCAGCTACAGAAGATGGCACCCTATCCTGAAGCGTTATCGTCCCCACCACGGAACAGATTTCGGCGCAAGGACAGGGACGCCGCTTTTGGCTGTCTATGAAGGGACGGTAAGTTATGCCGGCTGGATGGGAGGATACGGAAAGGTGGTGAAGATCAGGCACCCCAGAGGCTATGAATCCCTCTATGCACATCAAAATCGCATCAGCGTGCGCAGGGGGGAGCGGGTCAAAAAAGGGCAGATCATCGGATATGTGGGCAGTACGGGCAGAAGCACAGGACCGCATCTTCATTTCGGGCTTCAAAAAAGCGGAAGATGGGTCGACCCTATGAAGCATCTTCAGCGTACTTCCCTGAACAAGCAGAAGTTTAACAAGATCGTGATCAAAGATGCCAAAATGCATAAAGAGAAGCTTGTCAGGCTGCTCGATGCAAACAGCAGCACTTATGTCTGGGATGACACCAGCACGCAGAGCACAAGGATAGGTGGATAGAGGCATGAAAAACGAGATCAAGTCTTTTCAGCTTCATCCACTTGAAGATCCGAAGTTCATCACCGCCTCTCTTGCTACCTATCAGCAAAACGGTGTTGCAAAGAGCTGGGAGATCGTAGAGGCGCACGACAGCGTTGCGATCCTGATCTACCACACAACAAAAGATGCGTTTGTGCTGGTACGGCAGTTCAGGCCGGCGGTCTATATCAACAATCTTGACGGACTCACGATCGAGCTCTGTGCAGGTATCGTGGATAAAAATCTTTCGTTGCTGCATATCGCATCGGAGGAGATAGAAGAGGAGTGCGGTTACCGTATAGACGTGAACCAGCTGGAAAAGATCACCTCTTTTTACACTTCAGTGGGCTTTGCAGGCAGCAAGCAGATGCTCTACTATACAGAGGTGGACGAAAGCATAAAAGTCTCCGAAGGCGGAGGCGTGGATGATGAACAGATCGAAGTGGTCTATCTGCCGGTTTCAGAAGCCAACGCTTTTATCTATGATGAAAAAGTGGCAAAAACACCGGGGTTGATTTTTGCCTTTATGTGGTGGTTTGGGAATAAATTGGAAATTAGAAATTAAAAATTTTGGGCATTTCTTCAGGTTAAAGAGTAAAGAAGTGGGAATAAAAAATACTCCTAACTCCCCTAACTCTACTTGTCCTCTATCGCCTGTGTATAGGCTGCATAGTAGTGGCTTCCGTCAGTGAAACTGTTGACTGTCAGTTTTGAAAAGGCTTCAAGGTATTCCCAGAAATTATCTTTGAGCTCCTGAGGAATATCAGTTTCCCGCAGGGCCGTCTCCATGCATCCCAGCCACTCGTAGCGGCTTTTTTCATAGATGGAAAACTCATCATGCAGGCGGATCATATACTCAGTGAGATCCTGCCCCTCCGACTCGGTATGCACCTTCGGTCCGCCGCAGAGCTGGATAAAAAAGCGTGCATTTTTCTCTTTGACCTTTGCGAACTCCTCTTCATCCTGGGGGAAGAAGTTGGCGATGGCACTCTCATAGATCTCATCGTAAAAACGGTACATCAGGTCTTGCATCCCTTCATACCCCAATGCCTCGTAAAATGCCGGGTCAGGCATCCTGAAGTGTACGTTCTTGCCTTTGACTACAGGGGTTACATCATACATTATATTGCTCCGAATGTGAAAAATATCAGTTATTGTATCAAATTATCATAAATATAAATTACTCATCACAGTAGCGTTTGAGCAGGTAGCTGTAAGACTCGATCCGTCTGTCACGGAGGAAGGGCCAGATATCGCGCACTGCTTTGGTGCGTGCATGGTCGATCTCTCCGTAGAGTATCTCCTCATTTTCGCTTCCGGCCTGTACGAGTATCTCTCCCTGGGCTCCGGCGATAAAGGAGTTGCCCCAGAAACGTATCCCCTCCATCACACCTGAGCTGTCAGCTTCAAACCCTACGCGGTTGCATGATATGACCGGGATCCCGTTGGCAATGGCATGGGAGCGCTGGATCGTGATCCAGCTCTCCAGCTGTCTTCTTTTTTCCTCTTCGCTGTCTGCATCGAACCAACCGATCGCTGTCGGGTAGATAAGTATCTCTGCACCGCGAAGGGTCATCGCTCTGGCAGCTTCCGGGTACCACTGATCCCAGCAGACAAGTACTCCCAGCCTCCCTACGGATGTGTCAATCGGCTCAAAACCAAGATCTCCCGGGGTAAAGTAGAACTTCTCGTAAAACCCCGGGTCATCGGGGATATGCATCTTTCGATATTTCCCTGCGACCGTACCATCTTTTTCAAAGACCACCGCAGTGTTGTGGTAGAGTCCTGCCGTACGCCTCTCAAAAAGTGACGTGACAAGCACGACCGCATTCTCTCTGGCAACCTCCGCCCAGTAAGCGACATCCTCCTCAAAATTTGCCGCATAATCGAAAAATCCTGTATCTTCGCTTTGGCAGAAGTATTCACTCTGGTGAAGTTCCTGGAGCACGATCAGTTCGGCTCCGTTCTTGGCAGCCTCTTGTATTTTAGAGGTAGTAGCGTTGACGGTATCGGTTTTATTTCCGTAAAATTTTTGTTGAATCAGTGCTGTTTTCATAAGGGTGATTTTAGCATAATTTTATTTCTTATTAAACCTTATTTTTATATAGTTATGGGCAAGGGAATGTTAAAAGCCAAACATATCGTGAGGTGTGGACGGAAAGCTATGGGTCTCAGGGAAGATCGCCAGGCTGCACATTTTTAGCTTCATATACTTTTACTTTTCCTGCAGATATGCCGATATAAAGGATAGAATGAATGAAAAGTACAACAATTGCAGCAGTATCTGCGGCGATTTTTCTCTTTACCGGATGCGGTACCAGCAAGGTCGCACATGCCAGCATAGTAAATAACGGAAAGGGTTATGCTTCAGACAAAAGCACACAAAGTGTGAAGAGAAAGCGAGCAGTCTCTCACTCGGCTTTTATCACCAAAAGCCAGCAAAAAGAGTTCCTGCAGCATATAAATAAAGTCCGCTCCGAGAGAAGATCATGCGGAAAATACGGCCGTATGGGGCCTGTAGAGCCATTGGCATGGAGTGATAAACTCTATGAGGCTGCCTATCTCCACAGCTATGATATGGCCAAGAGCAGCCACTTCGGGCATGACGGATCAGGCAGCAGAAATGACAGATGCTCTGTCGATATGGGGCTGAGACGCGGAAGCAAGCTTAAAGAGCGTATGAGCTATACGGATTATCGATGGAGGGCGATCGGTGAAAATATTGCGGCAGGGCAACCATCAACGCATGCGGCAATGCAAGCCTGGCTTCGCAGTGATGAACACTGTAAAAACCTCATGAGCGATCATTTTACGGAAGTAGGAATGGCTTACCACCCATCAAATGATCACTATCAAAACTACTGGGCTCAAAACTTTGGCCGGAGTCTGTAAGTTTAGAGGTGCCCTTTAGTAAGCGACCTGCATCGTAGAACAGTGCAGGCTGCCTCCCTGTTCGATCAGTTTGAGACAGTTGACCGGGATGATCTCTCTGCCAGGGAATTGTGCGGCAAACACCTCATGGGCAGTTTTGTCCTGCGGAGTACCGTATGTCGGGTAGACCAGCGCATCGTTGGTGATCAGAAAGTTCGCATAGGTGGCAGGCAGCCGGTCACCCTCTTCGCTGTAAACGGCGTCACACATCGGAAGTGCTACAAGGTTATAGGGCTTTCCGTCAACCGTTTTGAACGTCTGTAGCTGCTCCTCCATCTTTTTGAGTGCCTCATAGTGTTCATCGCTCTGATCATCGCACTTGACGTACATGATCGTATCCCGGTTGACAAAACGCGCCAGGGTATCGATGTGCGAATCGGTATCATCCCCTGCCAGATACCCGTGATCAAGCCACAATACCCTTGTCGCCCCAAGTGTCTCCCGGAGTTTCGCCTCGACCGCCTCTTTGCTCAATCCGCCGTTTCTGTTGGGGTTGCAGAGACACTCGGATGTCGTGAGGATCGTCCCCTCTCCGTCACTCTCCAGCGAACCTCCCTCAAGGACGAAGTCGATCGTCTCCATCGGGGTGGTCCCCATATAGCCCGTTTTGTGAAGTATCGTATTGACACGATTGTCAAGAGTGGCGTCAAATTTACCTCCCCATCCGTCAAAAGTGAAGTCAAGTAATTTGAGTTCATTACCTTCTTTGATAGAAATATATCCGTAGTCACGTATCCAGGTATCATTTGTCGGGATTTCGATAAATGTCATATTGCGGGTAGAGCAGAACAACCCGGATATCCTCTCTTTGTTATCGCAGACGATATATACCGGCTCGGCATAGGCGATCGCCTGAGCGATACGGATAAACGGGCTGAGCGCCTCCTCTAAACTCTTTTCATTTTCTGGATCATGCCAGTCTGTCTCCTTGTGGGGAAACGACAAGAGCACAAGCCTTTGTTTTTCCCATTCTGCAACCATACGTTTCATTAGTCTAAATTACACCTTTCATTTTTTTTCCCGTTTTTGGAGTCTTTGATAGCTTTTTTCAGCGCTTTGAGAAGAGCGAAAAGGATCATCACGGTCAAGAATATACCGATAATCTCCAGCATTGTCAGCCAATCCATTTTTTGCCTTTATTGACGGGATGAATTTTGTCTATTTGGGGTATAATTCCTTCATGGCATATATAACGATCAATAGACAAAATTTTTATCATAATCTTAACCAAATCGCGCTAAAAACCGGCTCTAAAGAAAAAATAGCCATTGTATTGAAGGACAATGCCTATGGACATGGTCTCAAACTGATAGCAACGCTGGCAAGCGAATACGGGATCAAACACGCAGTCGTGCGTGATCTGACGGAGGCCGATGAGGTCAAAGGATTCTTTGAAAGCGTATTGGTACTTGCAGGTGAGAGCAGGGCGGATGAGGTCTGTAGTTTCGCAGTCAACAGTATCGAACAGCTCTCCGGGATGGAGAAAGGGTGCCGGGTAGAGATCAAGGTCGATACCGGTATGCATCGTAACGGTATTGCCCTCAGCGAGCTGGATGAAGCACTGGATATGCTCACGGAAAAGGAGCTGAACCTGATCGGTGTGATGACCCACTTCAAATCCGCGGATGAACTGGGCTCAGAGTATTTCTGGCAAAAGAAGTATTTTGAACTTGCAAAGCAACGGGTCAAAGAGCGCGGGTTTGATAATGTGCGATTCCATTCGCATAACTCTGCGGCGATCCTGCGTACGAAAAGTTTCGATGAAGATATGGTGCGTGCGGGCATCGCGCTATACGGGTATGATGAACTTCCAGGGAGTTTTGACAAAACAGACCTCAGGCCTGTCTTGACGCTCTATGCCAAAAAGGTTGCCACAAAACTTCTTGAAAAGGGACAGAGAGTAGGGTATGGCGGCACCTACACTGCGCCGAAAGATATGGTGGTCTCGACCTACAATATCGGGTATGGCGACGGGTGGCCAAGAGCAAGCGACAAAGCGCCCTATCGGACAAGTGAGGGGCTTGAGGTACTGGGACGGGTCTCGATGGACCTGATGAGTTTTGAGAGTGAAAAGGAGTCTTTGTGCATCATGGATGACGCACAACAGGCAGCCAGACACTTTGGGACGATCTCCTATGAGATCATGACCGCACTCTCCTCTGATATACCAAGGGAAGTGATAGAGTAGCGCACTGTCTCTTCATCACTTACTGGTGGATGATCCTGATGATATCATTGTTCTCATCCACTATTTGAAAGATATGTTTGTCTCCGGCACTTTGATGGTAGACCGCTTCGCTGTTTTGTGCATCGTCGAGTAGGACACGGATCGTCGCATTCCGGTCCTCTATCTCTACATCAAAAGAGATGATCTCTACGGCTGAAACCACTACACCATCTTCGACTTTTTTTAAAATCATTGTTTCTTCCTTTTGACTTAATGGTATCTTATTATATTATATTTGTATAAAGATATTAGGATATGAAGAGGTTAGAGTATTTACCCGGTAAATATCGGGCAGGTTCTGTTGCCTCAGGCATGATGCCTGAGAACTTCTGTTAAAATTTGTAGGTAATCCCTACAGTAATCGCATCGGCTTTAAAATCTGACATATAGGCTGGTGAATCATCAAATGAGTCATCATCATACCATACTGTATAGTCCACAAATGCACCAAGTGATTCTGTAAAGTTGTATCCTGCACCGATACCCCACTGGAAGCCGCTGTCATCATAGTCGCCTCCACCCTCATACTCAATCGAGGTCTGTCCGTAACCGAGCAATCCGTAGAGTGCAAAGTCTCCGATCGGATACATCGGTTTGAGGTAGATAGCGAGATTGGAAAGATCACTGCCATCATCCCAATCATAACCACCATTTGCCTCCCATGAAGCATCCGTAAAGCTCATTGCATAACGCCCTTCCACTGCGATATAAGGATTGAACTGATATCCTGCCAGGATGGTTCCGCCGGTCCATGTGGCTTCCAAATCATTGTAGGCCAACATTACATCACCCACCTCTCCTGTATTTGCTTTTTCTTCCCAGCTTAAAAACGAAACCCCGGCACCCACATAGAATCCGCTCTTCTCCGGAGCCGGTGCTACCACCTCCTCAACCGGTGTATATACCGGGGCGATATCTCCTCCTGCCATCGCAAAAGTACCTAATGCCAAACACGCTACTATCGATAAACTTAACTTTTTCATAATGAACTCCTTGTCATTGTTGTGAGGAAACTATATATCCTTCTTATACAATATCATTAAAATTATTAAAAAATTATAAAATGGGTGAATTCCTGCAGCGCTGTGATACTTTAGATGAAGCCGAGGTTTTTTTCCATAAAACTATTGAGGTTTGGAAAAATACGCTCAAGCTCACTGGTGCTGTATGGGCCGAACCATGAAGCGAGTGTCGCCAGATACTGTTCTGCGGAAGTCGTGGGGATCACACGCCCGGTTTTTGTGATATAGTCGCTGGTATACCCCCCTGCTGTCATCTTAAGCTCGGGGATCTCCCCGTAGATCCGGCCGCCCTTGACTGCACCACCCATGACCAGGGCATGGCCTCCCCAGCCATGGTCTGTTCCATTTCCGTTGGGTACAAGAGATCTCCCGAAATCCGAAGCAGTGAAAGTAGTCACCTGCTCTGAGAGCTGCATACTCTCGATGGCATCCTGGAATTCCCGTAAAACACTGTTGAGGTAGTTTAGTTTCAAGGGATGGTCTGCTGCCTGTAATGCATGGTGGTCAAACCCATGCAAACGGGCAAAAAAGATCTGTCGTTTGGGAGCGTTTGGAAGCTGTGTGTGTACCGAGATCAGTCTGGCGATCATTTCCAGTTGTTTGGCCAGGGGTACACCGGGTTCATTGTCAAGGGTGCTGACAAAGCGAAAGTCTGATGCTCCTTCCAGCGCTTCACTCACACTTGTACGGTAGTCGATGTTCTTGATCTGGTTATCGGCATAGGCTTTGACCAGCAGATGCTCGCTTTCAACCTCTCTTTGAATGATCTGGTCAAGTATCCCGTCAAATGCGGCTTTGGAGTCGGGCTCAGCATAGCCGTAACTATCGAAGGAGTGAATATCTCCGCTGATCTCAAAAACAGGTTTTTCGCCTCCAGACTGCATAAAGTTGCTGCCATCGACGCTGATATTGGTAAAATCACTGCGGTTTTCAAGCAAGTTTGCCGCTCTGGCTGCCCACCCGGAGAGTTCTATCGTATGGGAGTTTGCGGTCATCCACTGTTTCTGCTGATCGATATGGGAAAAGAGTTGGGGCGGGTGGGCTATACCGGATTCAAACTCTTCCTTGGTGACCGGCCGGATGAGCGTTCCGACATTTGCAATGATGGCGAGTTTGTCCGCATTGAACATCTCCTGCATTGCAGGCATATTGAAAAGGCCATAGTCCGTGTTTTTCAATGGCAGCAGTGCATCTTTGGGGACACTGAGGCTACCTCTGATTTTGGCATAGTCATTATAGGCTGCAGTGGAGGTAGGAACGATCATATTAAACGCATCGTTGCCTCCCTCGAGGAATACGCACACCAGGGCTTTATAGTCAGATAACTCTTCTGCTTTCAGCGGCGAAAAAGCCCCCAGAAGAGAGAGCAGGGAAGAGGAGCTTAGGGCAAGTGATGCCTGAAGTTTTAAAAAGTCACGTCTATCCATTGTTTTGCTTCTCATTGCTTACCTCTCTATGGCATATTCAGCAGACAGGACGATCAGTGCGATGATCTGTTCTGCGATATCACGTGCACTTTGATGCGTTGCAGTATAGTCGATAAGTTCCTCTTTGAGCTCATCACTCATCTGCCCTGACATCAAAAGCAGATTCAAGTGTTCGATGAATGCCTCCGGGCCTTGCTGGGCAAGCAGGTTTTTCTCATAATTCAGATCAAGAGTGATCCGATCATGCTGGCGGTCTGTCAGTCCGATAACATCAAGCATGACAGTCCCAAACTCGCTCATCTTCAGAGGAGAGAGGACCTTAAACTCCGGTGCTGCAAGGTTGTTATCCTGTAGGATGCCTGTGGGGCTATAGGTGGGTTGGTAGTAGTTGAACACCGATGGTGCAGTAAGAGGCTGGAGGTGGAGACCAAGACTCTGTGCTGCTTCAAAGTCATAAAATACATAACTGCTGATAGATGGATCGCCTACGGCATGAAAGGTCCTCATCACCGAAGCGATACGGATAAGCTGTTCTCTCAACTTTCCATGTGTATAAGGCGATGGGTGTTGATCCTTGTAATTGAGGAGGGCCTCTTCATCTGTCAGGATAGCTCGGATCACCGCTTTCATATCCCCCCTGACACCTGATCCGTTGTCATTGAACACTGAGGCAACTCTTGCAACGTATTGCGGTGATGGATTGCTGGTAACGAGTCTTTGTATCAGCTGTTTGCCTATAAACGGACCTACATTGGGATGATTGAAGATGATATCGATCGTGTTGCTGAGGTCCTCCTTTGCTGAAAGACCCGAAGGTATGCTTTGAGGCTGTCCATAGGCATCGTTGAAGGTATCGGAAAAAACTTTTTCTCTTGTATCGTGATAGGCTTCGTAAGCAACCATAGGTTTGATAAACGAGGCTAAGGTATTTGTACCGTCCAGATAATAAAATGCGCCATTGTCGCTTGTCCACCCGGTATAGACTTTGGCAAACTCCTCGATATCTTTTTGCGTATAGGTTGGTATAGGTTTGCCATCCAAAAGCTTCGGCTCACCGTTGAGTTCGAGCTGCACCAGTCCTATGCTGAAAAGCTGGAGTATCTCTCTGGCATAGTTCTCATCGGCATGCACCAGTGTGCCGTTTTCGGTCGTATGTTCTTTCATGTTGCCCCAGGTACTGAGGTAGATACCCATTGAAGGGTGCAGAGCAGTATGGTAGAGGATCTCTCTGTAGTTCCCAAATGCATGATCCAGCAGTAGGTCAAAATAGTCAGCAAGCGGATAGTGATATTCTACTCCAATAGAGGAAACGACAATGATCTCGCTCAAGGCCAAAGCGACCCTTTGTCTCAGCTGGTCCTCTGCGTTGACAGTGATACTGTACCAGGCATTGTAAAAGGCTTTGCGTACGACCACATCCCTAAGATCTCTGCCCTGATGTCTGTTGATCCAGTCAAGATATTTTGTTGGTTTTTTTTGAAACTGTTCATTGAGCCAGATATTGTAATCTCCCACTTCAAGGAGTTGGTTGATATCCTCTTTTCTTACCCCGAAAGTCGCATGTGTAAGAAAGTTCACAGCACCTTCTTTACTCTCTACGGGTATCTGAATGGTTGTATCCGGTTCAGTGGGAGGGGTAGAGTTGGTGTCACCACCAGATCCGGAACAGCCAACGAGAATAAGTGTTGATAAAACACCAGGAAGTAACTTATGAATATAACTATGCATCTCTTTTCTCTATTTGTAAAGGTACAAGGAGGTTGATTACTCTACATCGTTGTTCAAACTATTTCATTCATTGTAACAGAAGGAGTTTAAAAAGATATTGAAAGGAAGTAATGGTGTAATATTTATAAAAATGTAGCGGGCTTGAGT
>DSDW01000135.1 GCA_011048515.1 Campylobacterota bacterium
CCAAGGTCGGCAGCCTTGATCGCTTTATCGATTTCGAAGGCGATATGTTTGATCGCCTCAAATACTGTTTGCATTTTTTCTCCTTTAGACACTTTTTGCATGTGTTTTGATCCATTCTATGATCTGGTCTGTGTTATTGAGGTCCAGGATATCTATCTGTGCAGGTATCTCATACTGATCTATACGGATACTCTGATCTATCGCAATGGCTTCCGAACACTCAAGATAGCTTTTATCAATCTCATTGCGGAAGATAGCGATGCGTGGCAGCGGCAAAGTTTTGAGCCCCTCCACCAGAAGTAGATCAAAGTCGTTGATCATGGCGATGATATCATCCAGACTCTTTTCGCGTTGCGAAAAGTAGGTGGTACGGGTAGGGGAGGTAACGACCACTTCTGCCCCTGTCTTTGAGAACTTATCGCTGTCTTTCCCCTCTGTATCAAAGACGGCTTTGTCTTTGGGATCATTCTTGATGATAGCCACTCTCTCTTGAACGATCAGTTTCTTTGCCACTTTTTCGATCAGTGTGGTTTTACCGCTGTTTGAGGGACCGGTAAATGCCACTGCAACTCGTTTCTTCACGTCTATCCTTTACTTTATCCATTAAATTATACTTAAATGTTTATTGAATCTATGTTAAAATGACAGCAATTGTCTAGGAGGATTGAGTGCGAATAATAATTGGGTCGATGACACTTCTGCTCCTTTTGAGTGGCTGCTCTTCCAAAACAGATGACCCTCTCAAGGAGCGTTTTGAGAAAAACAAAACGGCCTACAGATATCTGCAAAAAACCGAAAAAGCACAACTCTATGACCAGAATGTCACCAAAGCGTTTCTTACGGCAACCTATCTCTATCTTCCCGGCAAGAAGCTGAGTGAGGATAAAAATGACGAAGCGTTCATTGTGGGGGTCTATCTTGAAGAGGATCCATTGAACCGGATAGGCAAAGCGTATCTTCTGACCCTGGATGGCGAAAAACCCAAAAGTATCCAGCCGATTGCGAAAGATAGCCTTTCCCTTAAAGAGATACCTTTTGTGACAGAGTGGAACAGCTATTATCTGGTGACTTTCCCGCACACTTCATGCAAAAATTTTACCCTGGCATTTGAGAGCAGCAGGTATGGAAAGAGAGAGATGCCCTTTTCCAAGGCTGCAAAATACGTAGAGAGCCCAAAGGCCTTGTGATCATCTGAACCGATCGGTTTTATTCGGATCTGTGACCTCTTTGATCAAAGGCAGAAGGCGGGTAGGGACCCCCAGTGTGTTCAGATAGATGACGTAGTTGGTGAGGACGTGTTTCCCGTATTCTCTTGTTTCTACATTGGTCATGCTTTCCATGCTCATGTAGGGCTCATAGCGTCCCGGCCTGAAGTTTTGGTGGTTCGTGATCAGTTTTTTTGTAAATCCTATCCCTCCATTGTAGGCATAGGCAACAAAGAGCGGATGGTAGAGCCATTTGTCGAGATAGTCCAGATGGAAATCCGCATACTCGATCGCCTTATAGGGGTTGAAGAGGTCATCAAGATCGATATTGTCATTTTTCTTTTTGGCGATATCCTCTATCAGAAAAGGCATGATCTGCATCATCCCGAGTGCAAATGAGCGTGAGACAGAAGCCGGAACAAAGCGGCTTTCCTGTCTGGCGATCGCATAGATCATTGCCTGGCGTTCTTTGCTCATATTTCTCATTGCATCACGGTAAGGCATAGGATAGTAGCTCTCTTTATAGTCAGATGCCTTGGCTTTGATAAACGTATAGTGTCCTACCGTTTCCTGGGATTTATAGGTATCGGCCAGGTCATTGAGATTGTACTTCCCTGAGAACATCTTTTGTTTGAGTTTTGCCCAGTCTATCGGATCAAGTACATCATAGTGAAAGACTTTGGAACGTGAAATTTTCGGGGTGATGATCTTTGGATAACGAAGATTCAGAAGGTCTCTGGCAATGAGCGTATAGATGTTGACATCGTGGCTGTTTACGAGGTTGGTCAGGTAGCCCCTCTCTTTGCTCACGAGATACATCCAGAAATTTGCCTGGTCTTTGTCCCTGCGTTTTACCGCTTTTTTACGGGCCTGTCCGAAGTAGATCATGGCGATATCTTCTTTTTGCTGCTTGAGTGCGAACAAGCCGATTTGGAAATGTGTATCTGAGGAGATCTCATTGGCATGCGCAGGCGGCTGAAGGAGCGATGCACGCAACTTCGGAAGGTCTTCATTGAGTATGATGCGGATGCTTTGGTTAAATTTCTTATCCATACTCAGGAGACGAAACTGCTTGGAGTTGAGCAGTTTGTCGTACTTCTTTTTTCTGATCTCTGTGCCGCAGTTGTTGAAAAGGTAGCATTCGATCTGGGGATTCTCTTTTGCCCAGGCGGGGTAGTCTGCTTTTGAGTCTTTGAGCTCCTGAAGCTTCTGGTAGTTGGTTTTCCAGCGCGCTTTCTCCTCTTCTGTGGCCATGCGACGCGGCTGCTGCTTGATTTCCGGGGCCAAACCGGTTTTGTTGCGGTAAGCGGTGCTGAGCTTTTTGTTGAGGTGGCTCGCTTCCTCTATGATCTTTTTGGCTTCAGGCGGCGTTGTGCTCTTTTGCGATAAAAAACGCCAGATATAGTAGTCCTTCTCTATACTCTGGGGCATTTCATGTATCTCTTGAAAGCTAAAAGTCTTCACCGCATAAAGCGGCGCTGTACAGGAGAGTACTATTGAGAAAAGAACACTTTTGACTTTCATGACACTATGATCCTCTCTACCCTAAAAGGGCTCTCATCATAAAGATATCCAGAAACTGCAGGCCAAGGATGATCACCAGCGGTGAAAGGTCCACCCCAGAGAATACGACAAACGGCAGCTTGCGACGGATAAATGAAAATGCAGGTTCCGTCAGACGGCGCAGTATCTGCACGATAGGGTTGCGCGGGTCTGGCTGCACGAAGCTGATCAGTGCAGCGATGATGACGATCCAGATATAGATCGTAAAAACAGTATGAAGTGTCTGTACAATGGCATAGATGAGTGCGCTCATGAGGCTACCTCCAGGATATAAGATTTGATATACGGGTAGATGTCGGAAAGTTCGGGGCCGTTACCTGTACCCGTAAGCAGGTAACGGAGCGGTTTGGAGAAGTTCTCTCCAGAGAGTCCTGTCTTTTCCATGATGTAGGACTCAAATGCCTCATAGGTGTTGATCATCGGGGCATCAAAAATCACATCAGAGATCTGTCTCATCTGCTCTCCCCATTCAGCGCTGAAGTCTTTTGGTTTGAAGATCGGTCTGATCTTTGCTTCAAGTTCATTGATCGTACCGGCTTCTTTTTCAAGATACACTTTTGCCAGTCTCCCGATATCTTCATCCGCAAAACCAAAGAGGCCCGAGAGACGTTTGTCGTCCATCATTTTAAGGTGTTCGCAGTTGATGAAACGGAGTCTGTCGATATCAAATCTCACCGGAGAGTTGGAGAGCTTTGTCAGATCGAACCACTCTAAAGCTTCTGGCATCGTGAAGATCTCTTTGGGTGTTTGATTGCCCAGCGCGATCAGGTAGTTGGCGATCGCATCGGGGATGAAGCCCTGCTCAAAGAGCCATTTTACTGTATGTGCTTCATCTGTATTGAGTATGGAAGGCAGGTGTGCGTACGCTGTCTCCTGCTCATAGCCGAGCAGTCTCTTGATATGTTGCTCTCTCGGCGCGTTAGAGAGGTGCTCCTCCCCACGGATGATCAGGCTTATCCCGGAGATCATATCACCACAGGCAGAGGCGAAGCTGCGGGTCGGTGTACCGTCAGCCCGGAGGATCACAAAAGCGTCGACCTCGCTGGGCGCTGTTTCGATATCACTTTTGATCAGGTCATGGATGAGGATCGGCGCATCCGGCTTTTTGATACGGATGACAAAAGGGGTTTTCTCTTCTTTGAGTTTGGCTAGCTCGGCAGCGCCCATAGCGCTACAGTGTCCACTATACATTTCTGAAGATTCTGTATCTTTACAGGTACAGACAAACGCTTTCTTCTCTTCAAGAAGCCTGATCGCCAGGGTCTGGTGCAGATGCAGGTTTTCGCTTTGGTGCATGACACTGTCATGGGGAAGCGCAAACTTCTCGAGTATCTCCATGATCTCCGTATCTTTTCCGGTGATGTTCCGTTCTTTGTCTGTATCTTCGATACGGACGACAAAGTTCACATCTCTCTGTTTGGCTACGATATAGTTGAAGATCGCCACACGCAGGTTTCCTATATGCATATCACCGGTAGGCGACGGGGCAAATCTAAGCATCTGTATTACTCCAAAAGTCGTGGGTTTTTCACCGTATCGGGTCTTTGTCCCGAGCGGTGATATAAGAGTGATATTATAGTGGTTTTATTTTATAAATCTTTTAAAGCGCAATCACAGCAGCGACAGCTCTACAAAGCCCCTTTTCCCATCGGCTCGAAACGCTCTATCTAAGATGCGATAAGCTCTAATTGGATAAAATATCAATTTAAAATCAAAAGGTTAAATAAGAATGAGTGAGCACAAAGATTTTTTACGTACAATAGTGGAAGAGGACCTGAAGTCAGGCAAATATAAAGAGATTCATACAAGATTTCCTCCGGAGCCCAATGGGTTCCCGCATATTGGACACGCTAAATCTATCGCTATCAATTTCGGTATTGCACGTGATTATCATGGCCGCTGCAACCTTAGGATGGATGATACCAATCCGACGACAGAGGATACGAGATACGTCGAGGCGCTCAAAGATGCTGTGCAGTGGCTTGGGTTTGAATGGGATAACAGTGTGCGCTATACTTCCGACTACTTCCCCAAACTCTACGATTATGCTATCGAACTGATCAAAATGGGCAAAGCATACGTTGACAGCCTCACTGAAGAGGAGATCCGTGAATACCGCGGAACAGTGACAGAGCCGGGGAGACGCAGCAAATACGCCGAACGCAGTGTGGAAGAGAACCTGGACCTTTTCGAGAGAATGAAAAAGGGTGAGTTCAAAGACAGCGAACACGTCCTCAGAGCCAAGATCGATATGTCTGCGGCCAATATGAAAATGAGAGATCCTCTGCTCTATCGTATCAGACATGCCCACCACTATAGAGCGGGAGATGCGTGGCATGTCTACCCGATGTATGACTTTGCCCACTGCTTGTCTGACTATATTGAGGGCATTACCCACTCTATCTGTACGCTGGAGTTTGAAAATAACCGTGATATCTATGACTGGGTACTGGACGAACTCAATCTCACACCGCCAAGACCCTATCAGCATGAGTTTGCAAGGCTTTCTATCAACTATACGGTAATGAGTAAAAGATTGCTTCTGGAACTGGTCAACAAAGGCAGAGTGAGTGGCTGGGATGATCCTCGCCTTCCGACCATCGCGGGATACAGAAGAAGAGGGTATACACCGGAGTCTATTCTCAACTTCTGTGACAGTATAGGTATCGCAAAAGCAAACTCAACGGTGGATGTCTCACAGCTGGAGTTCTGTATCAGGGATGATCTCAATACCAAAGTGCCGCGTGTGATGTGTGTGCTTGACCCGCTCAAAGTGACCATCGAAAATTATGATGGAAACGAAGAGCTTGACGGTCCGTACTACCCCGATGATGTGCCTAAAGAGGGTTCAAGAAAGATCCCTTTCTCAAGGGAAATCTATATAGAGCGTGATGACTTTACGGAGAACCCGCCAAAAGGCTACTACCGTCTTACACCGGAGCAGCCGGTGAGACTGAGACATGCCTATATCATCACCTGCAAGGAGGTGATCAGAGATGCCGATGGCAAGATCACGGAGATCAAAGCAGAGTACCATCCGGACTCCAAAAGCGGCTCAGATACCAGCGGTATTAAGGTGAAAAGTGCGATCCAGTGGGTAGATGCAGAGAGTGCCAAGCGCGTTGAAGTGAGACTCTATGACAGACTCTTCAGAGACGAAGCCCCAGAAGGGTTGGAAGATATCAACCCGGACTCTTTGAAAGTGATCAAAAATGCGCTCATCGAACCTGCGGTCATCACTGACAAACCTGATGAGAGATTCCAGTTTGAGAGACAGGGGTATTTCTATGCCGACCCTGTTGACTACACCGATGAGGCACCCGTGTTCAATAAAATCGTCGGACTTAAAGACTCCTGGAGCAAAAAGACAAAAGCACCGGAAAAAGCACCCAGGGGTGAACGCAAACCTCAAGTCAAAAAAGTGCAGGTAGAGGGTGAAGTAGCACCTATGAGCGAAACCGAGCAGGCACGCTTTGACAGGTACACGGTTGAACTCAAGCTCAACAGTGAAGTAGCCAATACCCTGGCACGTGATGAGAAACTCTCCGGTTTTTATGAAGAGGCTCTGGCGGTATTGGAGAGTCCCGTAACTTTGGCGAACATCGTAGCCAATGAGGTTGCCAGAGAACTCAAGGAGAAGCAGCCTGATGCACTGAAATTCAGCGCAGAGAAGATCGCAGAATTGGTCAAAATGATCGATGATGAGACGATTTCAACGAAAATTGCCAAACAGGTATTTGAAGAGATGGCTCAAACAGGCGAAAATCCGGTACAGATCGTTGAGGCTAAGGGGCTTGTACAGATCAGTGACCCGGCACTCATTTTGCCTATCATTGAGGAAGTCATTGCAAGCAACCCGGACAACGTCGCTAAGTTCAAAGCAGGCAACACCAAACTTCTGGGCTTCTTTGTCGGGCAGGTACTCAAAACCACAGGGGGCAAAGCAAACCCACAGGTGGTGAATGAACTCGTGGCTGAGAAGCTAAAGTAAGAGACTCCCCCGTAAGGGGAATATTTTATTTTATGATCCCGCTCCTGATCTCCTGAGAGTGTGAAAGAACTTATATTGATTTAGAAGTGGAGGCTTTAGCCCCACCCAAAAGTAGGATATTTTGAAGTTTTTACTAAAAAACTCTGAAAGCAATTAATTTTTCACGTTAAAAACACAGTTGTGGGACTAAAGCCTCCACTTCCGTGAGTTCTTTCACACTCTTTCCTGATCGGGAATGTACACTGACCACCATCAAGTTGGCAGATTTTGCGCAAATTCGTTCATTTTCATACTCATTTTTAAATATCTCCTGGTATATAATTGCGCATTTTATTTTCAGGATGAGACAGACTATGATCCAGTCATTTTGGGGCTATCCCGCTAAAAAATTGTTGTTATTGATACCGTTCTATCTGTTTACTTCGCTGCAGGCCAATATCCAGGATGACAGGGCCGCGATGATGCATATCGAGAGGGAGCTCTTTATTGTGCATAAACAGAATATTCTCTTGAAAGAAAAGTATGCCGAAGAGAAAGAGAAGTATTTTAACCACTCCCGCATCAAAGCCTATGAAAAAACGATGGCCGAGTATGAGGAAAAAGAGAGAAAGATCCGGGCGGAAAGAGATCGGCTGGTCGCCGAACAGAAAAAGCGTGACCTTTGCATGGCAGAGTTGGAGCGTCAGATACCCGTGCTTGAAGGGGATATCCATGTGAAGGTCGATATCTCGGACCAGATCATGAACGTCTATAAGGGCGATACGCTGGTCTATTCGTGGTTTGTCTCCACCGCAGCGGGTGCGTACTTCACTCCAACGGGAAAATTCAAACCGTACCATACTGCAAAAATGCATTTTTCCAAACAGTATGACAACTCGCCGATGCCTTATGCGGTCTTCTTCAAAGAGGGGTTTGCGATACACGGTACGGAGTGGGTAAGAAGCCTGGGATACAAAGCTTCCCACGGATGTGTGAGACTGCACACAAACAACGCCCAGAAGCTCTATAACCTTGTGCAGCAATACGGCTATCACCGTGTTTCTATCTCTATTGCGTCGTAACGTACTGCTTCTTTCTTCCTCGTATGTATTCTCCTGAGTGGGAATACATATGAACAGCAGTAGAACAAACTGTCCCCTATCATCCTTGCCATATCCAAATGAAGAGCGTTGAAATAAGCAAAACTCATTTTATATCGCTATACTACAATTATCTGATATACAAAATTAAAAGGAGTATCAAGTGAAGAAGATGATCAGTTTGATGAGTATGGCGGTTTTTTTGAGTGCCGGGAACTTTACGCTTACCAGCAGTGACATTCAGGGGCAGCTGACCCTGGAGCAGGAGTTCAACGGTTTTGGGTGCAGCGGGAAAAATATCTCTCCAGAGCTGGTTTGGAAAAATCCGCCGAAGGGGACAAAGAGTTTCGCACTCACCGTCTATGACCCTGATGCTCCGACAGGAAGCGGATGGTGGCACTGGGTCGTCGTGAACATTCCAGCAAACACCGATCATATTGCTAAAAATGCCTCTAGCGCCAATGCACTGCCCAAAGGTGCGGTAGAGACGATGACCGACTACGGAAAACCGGGTTTCGGAGGCGCCTGTCCGCCCCAAGGCGACAAGCCGCATGAGTACAGGTTCACCATCCATGCGCTGGATGTCGAAAAGCTGGATGTGGATGCCAAGAGTGACAGTGCGCTGGTCGGGTTTATGATCAATCACCATACGATAGAAAAGGCAACGATCGTCTCTTACTATAAACGGTAAAGATCATTGCTGCTTCGTCTGTACCACATGGCCGATCAGCCTCGATGTTTTGCGTCGGCTGAATCGGTTTTGTGACAGGGTTTCTTTTTTTTAACTTACTTTCTATCTCTCAGTAGATCACGTATTTCAGTAAGTAGTACTTCCTGAGCTGTGGGTTCCGGTGGAGCCGTTGGTGCTTCTTCCTCTTTTCGCTTAAGCGAGTTGATCGCTTTAACGGCGATAAAAACAGCGATGGCGATGATCGTAAAATCTATCACTGTCTGAATAAACTTGCCGTAGCCGATGACGACAGCCGGAATGTCTCCTGAAGCTGCTTTGACAGTGAAAGCCAAATTGGAGAAATCGACTCCGCCTAAAAGCACTCCGATCGGAGGCATGATCACATCGGCTACGAAGGATGAAACAATTTTACCAAACGCAGTACCGATGATAATACCGATGGCCATATCGATAACATTGCCTTTTACGGCAAACTCTTTAAATTCCTTGATAACACCCATGGTAAGTCCCTCTTTTTAAATTAGTAATCTTTTAACAGCTACTCGGCTAGGCCTTCTTGAGTATGCTGATGATATAGATCAAAAACACAGCACCGATAACGGCCATAACGATAGCGCCCAATAATCCGCCTGTCGTTATGCCGAGCAAACCAAATAGATAGCCGCCCAGCACTGCACCGACTATCCCTACGATCATATTGCCTATGAGACCAAATCCTCTTCCCTTTACTATGAGGCCGGCAAGCCAGCCTACCAGCGCACCGACTGCTAAAAATATGATTAAGCTAATGATATCCATGTTGACTCCTGTGTTGTTTTTTTATCTGTTATTACGTTTAAGTTATAACTTATGATTAAATATTATGATACCATAAAATTTTACATCCCATGTATCGGTGGAGTTTAACATCCTTGTAAACGTAATATATCATATGAATTCTCACGCAAAACAAGAGAACCTTAAAATGGTCATACATTGAATACACGACTCGCTTATAACTTTTAAATTTTATTTGCAATTAATTTTTATTATGTAAAGATAGTTAGTGAGGTTGCGTTTTAAACGCCAGTGTTTTTGTGAAAAAGGACAATAGATGAAGTTCAATACAAGAAGAGATTTTTTTAAATCCTTAACTGCTCTAGGCCTAATGAGCTTTGTGACAACCGCGGCTTATGCAAAAGGTTCAAAAGAGCTGTTTGAATATCAAGAGACCCCCAAAGACGGTAAAAGATGTAAAGAGTGTATGCACTTTCTTCCTGAAACAAATGAATGTAAAGTGATTGAAGGTTCAATAACTCCGGAGGGGTGGTGCAGTTTGTATATCGAGGCTAAAACTGAGTAGAAAAGAGCTCAGGAAGTCATCTTTGACATTCCTGTCTCACTCCGTTCTATATCTTCTGATTCGGTGGGTTTAACCTCTTTGCAAACTTAACATACCAAAAAAACTTTATGCTGACGCTAATAAAATTATATTAATATTAAAACATTAATAAAAATTAAATTATTTGTAAATTAAAAGTAATAAGAGTATACTAAAAAACAAATTATTATAAAAGGAGTTATTATGTCAAAAGTAGTTAAAGTAATCGAGATAATGGCAGAATCGAAAGAAAGCTGGGAGGACGCAGCGATGAATGCAATAAAAGAGGCATCCAGTACCGTTGATAATATAAAATCTATTAACATATCCAATATGAGTGCCAAAGTTGATAAAAATAAGATCGTGAGATATCGCATCAATGCACAGATCTCTTTTGATGTCAATTAGCAGTGTAATTATTCCAGATTATTAACGAGGAGAAGAATCATGGGCATGAAGGAAGCATACGAACAGAAATTGCAGGCAAAATTAGATGAGTGGAGTGCGGATATCGACAAACTCAAGGCAAAAGCTGACAGTGCAGAAGCCAATCTACAACTTGAATACTACAAGAAAATCGAGGAACTGCGTTCTATGCAGGAAACTGCTGCCGATAAACTTATCGAGCTAAAGGATGCTGGTGACGATACTTGGGAGGATATTAAGGCTGGTGTTGAGAGTACGTGGGACTCTCTTGGCAATGCATTGAATTCATTTGCTTCGAGATTCAAGTAAATATCATACTTGATTGATCGCAAGTTTTGTTTTCTCATTCTCATCGAGAAGATGAGAACGAGTCATGGTTACGCTTACACTTACTTCCTGGGAATCAGCTGTCAAATTCATCCATGCTTACTGCCGGTAGAGTTTTGAAAGTGATACCCAGGTGTCTACTTAATAAGGGTTCAATTGCTTGTATTGCCAAAGAAGCCATAAAAATAATAATAGAGTTGTCTCTCTTCGGTGCTATTGTTTTCCGGACCTTCGATCTGTAAAATAAAACGTTTAAAATGATCATCACAGTGTGTTCCATCCCCCTGAATGATCAGTCTGTAACTCACCCCTGCGACCATATCGGGAGCAAAAATACCTGTGCCGTTGAGATCGTTCTCTATTTGTAGTTCTTTGTAGAGTGTGACACAGGATTCTTTTTTTTGTTCCAGATTGGTATCCATGCTTACTGAGGTTCCTTTTTCGGGAATTGACAAAATCAATGAACCGACTCTCTTGTTGTTTTCCCGAAAATCGAATCTCCAATGTTGGTCGGATAGGGAGATCGAAATCTTATACTGGTCGGAGAATAGATTGTTCTCTTCCTGTGTATCGGGTCTATTGACACAAAATCCGGCCGTTTCTGCGCCTGGGCAGTTTGCATAGACTCTCTCCGGAAATTTGAGAGAGTGTATGAGGGTTTTTAAATTTTCTTTCGGTACGGTGACAGGTTTATTCCACGTCCCCGGTTCTACGCAGCAGGCACTGCTGTGTGCTTGTGTTGGGGATATGATCATCAATAAAACAACAACTGCAATCGACATCACGCAGCTGTAGAGATAGCTGGTTTTCTTTTCTAAAATACCCATGTGACTTTCCTCCTCGTATAATGTGGATCTTTGGGTTCGTATCTTGGATATCAGCTTCTTCCTATCAGATATTGTAGCTTTTTTGGATTGAATGTTTCACTCTGTTTTAGAGTTCTTCTCTTTATTCCGGGGAATGGTGGAACGAGCAGGGAGATCCTTTGGATCTGGATGCAGATCGATACAAACGAATTTTCTATACAGAGATCTACAGACTATCCGGGAGCTTTGAGCGCATCATTTCCCTTCTATCCAGCTTTCGCCCATCCACGATGAAGGTACCGTCACCGACGGCGTGAAGGGTGCGTTTCTCTTTGCGTGTGCTGTTGTAGTAAGCGGCGACGCCTTCAAGCACAACGATATTGTGCTTTTTGATGATGTCGGTCACTTTGCATTCTATGTTTGCCAGGCATTCTTTGATGAGGGGCGCTTTGACATATTTTCCCTTCACCGGGGTCAGAGTGAACGTTTCAAATTTGTCCGTCTCTTTGCCTGAACAGGTCCCGATCCCAATGACTTTATCAAGCATGTCAACCGTGGGGATCGCGATGACGCACTCTCTCTTTTTCTCAAGAGCGGCGAATGAATGGTTCCACGGGCCTGTGGTGATGGCGAAGATCGGAGTAAAGTCCATCACCATAGTCCAAGAGATGGTCATGATGTTGTGCTTTTTCCCGTCGTCGGTGGTGACGAGCACGACCGGACCAGGTTCCATCAGAGTGAACGCTTTGTTCATCTGCATTTCTTCCATGGCAACCCTCCTGCTTTAGCGGATGCTACATTATAACGTAATGGTATAGAGATAGCAGCTGTCGCTGGAGTTTAACATCACTGATAATTAGCAGTCGGTATACACTTTGTATGAGGAGATAGGGAGCGAGGGGGAAAAGCCGCCTGCGGGTTTTTGATTGGTCTGCTCTGATTTATTATAGCCTATGGAAACGGTGGTTCTCCCAAGACCAAGGGCTTATATAGGAGCGCATATGCTGTATAAATTATGATCGTCGGAATAGCGATCAAGGCAAGTACGGCACCGACTTTCGTCATATCCCCGCGACAATAGCTTTCATCGGCTTCTCGTAAAGGTGAAAGGAATGCAACCGACATAAAAAAGGCGATCATCAATACAACGGCTCCAAGTAAGGAAAAAACGAAATTTTGAAAAACTTGGAATAGTGCTATGGTAAAAAGAAAAAAGAGGCCGATAAGTACTAGATCGCTGTGTAACAGCAAATCAATAAAAAGCCATCGGCTTTTCTTGATATTTTTTCCGCAATTGGTGCACTGGAAGCAGCGGCCATTTTTGTATTTCGATTTGCCAAAGAATATCCATTGATATGGAATTGTCTTTTCTTTACATCCTGGGCATTCTTTCACTTTTGTCCTTGTCGCTATAACGGTTGAGTTGAGAAATATTTGAGCCGCAGGGTCGAATATTTCTCTCCAAGGTTTTGTTATACCCTGTATGCCAAAATGGCAAATATAACACCTAATATCAAACACAATGGTGAAAAATATTTTGTACCATAAATTGCAAACTCTGTATCTTTTATTTTTTTGAAAAACCCAACAGCATTGAACTCACCTATTGCCCTTAATATAAAAATAGTAGATAAAAATATTCCACTATATAAATAAAGATTACGATTTCCATTGACCGTAAAATCATAAAACTGTAAAGCATATGCAACATATGCAAAACTCATCAAAACAATACCAACTAAGAATGTTAATGTTTTACTTGGATTTAATAATAATTTTCCATCTTTAGTCGGCAGGGCTTTATCTAAACCAATTTTTCCGCCGAAAGCCCAATAAATATGAAATAACCCTATAAGGATTAATGTGAAAATTGTAATGATTGCTATAAAATCCATTTTGTTCCTTTATTGGCTCCTCTGATTTGTTAGGAATTGGGTTGTCTATAACTTATAACGTTTAAAATGATCTAATTGCTCGCAGGGTAACTTATTTCTCTCCAATGATTTCTTAGATTCAATCTTTATTTCCTACCTTTGATTTTGCAAGTTTTTTTTCTCGTCCCACCTCTCCGGAGACTGTGAAAGCAGTTGCGATATTCGCTCGCCAAATCGTTGGATCGACGCATTTCTAACCAAGCCATATCGATTCACCATAAATGGGATTATAGCAACTACTGAACCCTGGCTGTTCACACCCCAAAATAGATCCTGATCATCGATGACTTCGTGAGTTAAATCGGCCCCCTCATCATAAAAGGCAGACTGAAACTCTTTGATGTAGGTTTTTCCCAAGCACAATACCAGCTTCGGCGCAGCCTGCGCTGTCCACTTCCGTATTTGAGGGAATCGGAACGCCGAACACCATTCAAGGTAATCAGCTTTGCTCTGGAAGCCTGTGATAGTTGAAAAGTTATCGTGCCACTGCGCATGACTGGTATCTTTGAACCCGATCGGGTAGAGATTCATTTTAAAGTAACCACGTCTACCATCAACAAACGGCTGAACATGCTCTGCGAACCTTTTGTACTCTGATGTGGAACCGCCGTCGATCACGGAAAGTATCTTCATAACTTGCCAGTTAAAGATGTAGGCAAGGTTTTCCTTCCAGTCGGTATACCCTCTTGGCGGGTGATTCACATCCTCTTCCATATGGGTCGTCAGTGACTCTGGAGTATGTCCGCCACCCCATTCTATGCCGCAAACCCAAATTGCCGGACTCCCAATATTTCCACCGTCACAGCCAGAGTATCGCAGTCCCCACTTTTCAAAGTCTCTCGATACTTCCATTCTGTCTCCATTGTGGTACTACTAACGTTTAAAATGAGCAATCAAAAAGCCGCACGCGGGTTTTTGATTGGTCTCCTCTGATTTGTTATGTGTACTACTGAGAAAGTTTCAGATACGCAATTACTAAGCCGCATACGGTAAATACTGAAGTCCAGATCCACTTCCAATGAACTACATAAAAATCAGCAAATGTATGTGCTGTTTTCGATGTCCAATGACGTTTGTAGCGAATACCAGGCAAAACACCTTCAAGGTAATACTCTTCACCGATCCACCATTTTTTAATTTTCTCTAGCACTCTTACCCTTTATACAACTTGGAAATACTTGGCACATAACGTTTAAAATGAGCCAATAAATTGCCAGCAGGGTAATTTATTGGCTCCACTGATTTGTTATGTACTTCTCAGTATTATTCAAAGCAAAATAATTTTATGAGCATTATTAATTATTTTTATTGCTGTTTCTGTTATATTCCATATAAAGTAAAATCAAAGCCCAAGGAATTCCACCCAACAATACACCAGTAGGAGGGAATATAGCATAAGGTAAACTCAAAGCCCAAATAATTACTCTTTGTTTTGTATTTAGCCCCACATACCAATTATTTAATTTTTGAAACTTTTCTTTCATTTTTAACTCCTATTTAATTTTTTATACATAACGGTTAAAATGAGCCAATAAATTGCCAGCAGGGTAATTTATTGGCTCCACTGATTTGTTAGCCTAGATGACTAACATCCTTGACTTTTTTGTTCTTACTGTTGCCATTCCTTCACAAGCTGGAATTGTAAGCACGCCAAATTTATACGACAATGTTCCTTGATACCTGTCACCCAATGGTATTGTTCCTATTAGTTTAATAACAAAGCGACCAATTTTTTCTCCAACACTCGTATTTTGCTCAAATATTGTATCCATGCTTAATGTCACCATGACTATATTGCAAAATACACCTGAACCACCACCATTACTCCAAGTCTGCAATAAGTGCATACCACTGAATGATGTACCTAAGTACTGATATGTAAAAGTACCTTCTTCGTATGATGATGTAATCAATGGGTAGCTATCTTTAGAATCCTTAACTGCAACTTCTCCGAAATAACGATTGCTCTTATTTGAGTCAGTGATATTCACGGCTACAACTTGATTTCCACTATCACTCAACCAGCCAATGAGGTCTTCAATAATTCTAGGGTTAATAAATTCATTGTTTATAAATGAATATTTAGAAGAATCAAAGTCCCGTATTAGTTTAGCCTTTGGAGTTAAGGTAAATATTTTTTTGCCAATGAGACCATGAACGTCATCTCGGAAAAACCCCGCAACTGTCATTATAAGAACAACTACTGGTTCTGGGCTTTGATCAATTAGAAGCCAAACGATGCAGCCTAAGAAGGCTAGAATGTTTAATGTTTTATACAAATTCTATTCTCCTTGAGAGGCTAACTATTTATTAGAGGAACACAATGTCCTCTATCCCCTTTATTGAAGTAGAAGTAGTATACAAAAAATGTCTGGCTATTTCAATAAATATTACAAAATGCCATATTTTTCCTATTTTTTGTAAATATCCATAGAATGATAAAAACTGCTTATGTCCTTTTAGTCGGATATGAGCCAATATCCGGACAAAATGTTCCCCTATCTGTCAGATAGAGGCAATAGAGGACAGTGTATCCTGCTATTTTTTAAGGGGAAATAGTATGGAAGTCAAGAAAAAACTATTGGATATCATTCGTGACAAAATTCGCTTTAAACACTATAGTATCAAGACAGAAAAATCCAAGCTCCAGAGAATGTGAAAGAACCTGTAATAATTTGGAAGTGGAGGCTTTAGCCCCACTGAAATTGATAAATATGGCAATTTTTCAAGCCTCAGATAGCATAAATGGGTAATTTATGAGGGAAAAATACATTAATCCGGGGCTAAAGCCTCCGGTTCCGTGAGTTTTTTCACAGTCTCTGGAGCTTGGGGACGAGGGGAAGCTCCAGTTTGTATACGATGGAAATGTGCTGCCGTCAGAGAGTGGCGCTAACGGTATACCGCCATTGATGTTTGTTGATCTGCACCGTAAAACCGTATCCCTCAAGCAGCTCTTTTAATGTGCTCGGCTCGTAAAAATTGGCAGGTTCGCCAAAGAGTTTTTCCATCCGACAGATGCTCTTACCCAAAAACGTGCTTTTGTCAAAATCATAGATAAAAAGCTTCCCGCCTTTTTTGAGCACCCGCACGACCTCATTAAACGCGGCAACGGGGTCGTTGAAATGGTGCAGCGACTCCCCCATGAAAACCGCATCGAAACTCTCTTTCTCAAACGGCAGGGCTTCCGCGATCCCTACATATACTTCCAGATACGGCGGGGCGTATTTGAGCATCCCCTCGGCAGGGTCCAGAGCCGTATACTTCAGCGTGTCGTTGCACCTGTGGGCGAACTCGCTCATCACTCCCGTACCCGCGCCGATGTCCAAAACACCCTCTTGGTGGGTAAATCCCCTCAAAAACAGACAGAGGTCATCCAATATGGGTTTGGAGTATACGAGCGAGCCGAAATGTTTAAAGATAAACCCGAGATTGTTAAAAGGCATCATAGCTATTTCTCCCATCCCCAAGCTCGAGCTTGGGGGATGCATACTTCATGCATGATCTCACCAGAACCAATCGATTTCCAGTAAACCATCCATACCCTCATAGTTCCTTGCAGAACTGTATCTCCAGTCGCAGATACCATCGAGATATCCCGCTTCACCGGGTTGGCATGAATATATTGTATCTTATTTATCATCATAGCATCGGTTTGTATCAGTTGCGGATGGTGTCCTTCTTCCCATGTAAGGAGTGTAGCATACCTTGCGATCATAGATAACTGAGGTCTACCATTCACGTATGCACCCCAAGGGCACTTCTTCCCTTACGGTCAGGGCGCATCCCGCAAGTTCGAGCTTGGGGGACGAGGGGAAGAGAGCCGGAGAAAAGATTCTCCGGTTTGTAGATTATTTTATTTCGTAGATAGCAGTTGAACCGCTGATTTCGTTTGCTACTAGTAAAAGGTTTTTACCGTTTGGTGAATCACTTTCAGGGATGAACTTCATACCCTCTGGAGATATTTCACCTTCAGATTCTGTTTCGATATAGTCAACAAATTTTACTTTTGCAGGATTTGTAATATCGTACATTACGATCCCGTTTTGTCTCTCTAAACCAACAAAAACATACGTTTTACCATCAATCTCACCAACAGCTAAAGCTTCGGGTTCCGCACCTTTGTTACCACTTCTTCCGTCCATTTCCCCTTTATCTTGGTTGAAGAGGGCAGGTTGTGCATTGGCAACTATTTTAGAGATGCTATTACCACTGTCAAATACTAAGTTACCTTCTGTATTCCAGATCGAAAAGCTTCTAGCACCATATGTGTAGAGTTTGTCGTAGTCACCGTCGTTGTCTGTATCGCCCATATCTATGACAACTTTAAGATCGTTGTCATCAGTGTAAGCATCTGCAATGGATGGATCAAGTTTTAACTTAGAGATTTTTTTATCATCTGTTAAAACATCCCCTGTTTCTAATGTCGCATTGAAGTCATTGATCGGGTATTCGCGACCATCACCCTCATTTGCAGTTACAAGATATGTCGTATTGTTTGTTGTGTATGACGCGATCGTATCAGGCATATAAAGACCAAACAATCCAGGATAAGATTGCATTCTAATTTCACCATCCTCTTCAATGTCAATAGTGTTACCAGAATCTGATTCATAGCTTTTAGCACCAAAAGATTTCACATACTCTAAGGTCCCATTGTTGATATTTACTTTAGCTATAGCGTTGTTCTCTTGCAGTGTTACATATGCATACTCACCGCTAATTGCAATATATTCAGGTTCAATATCTTTTGCTTGGTCATCACTTGGAGTTCCCCCAAGTCTTACCGGTGTACCATCGGTTGCATCGCTGAGTGTAGCAGATGAAAATTTGACATCTACGTAAGAGCCATCAGCTACCGTGATAATACCAACTGAACCGATCGGATCAACGCTGTAGTCACCGTTTGGTTCACCCTCATTGGCTACGACTACTTTTGTATTGTCTTCATTAAACGTAAGCATATCCGGTAAATAACCAACTTCTACAGTTCTGATATGACTTCCGTCAACATTGAAAAATACGACTTTCCCTTTAGAATTTGTGTAAAGTCCGTCAGTCGATTTTACCTCTACAGCTGCTGCTACTACACCGTTGTGTGCCGCAACAGAGTTTACACCAGTACCGTAAGCTGAAAGATCGATGCTAGAAAGCTTTGTCGGTGCAGTTGGAGTAGAGATATCGATGATATCAATTTTGTTGTTTGCACCGTTTGTAACAAACATCTTTTTAGATGCTTTGTCATAAGCAACTATCTCAGAACCTTGCGCTTCATTTGTGTTAAATGATCCAAGTTTAACAAGTTTGTCACCTAGAACAGGGTTTTTAATAACATAGAGCGTATTTTGATCGATTTTCTCTTGTGTATCATCAAGATATTTTTGCTCTAATACTCCACCTGTTACCCAAGTTGCGAAATCGTCATCGTTGAGTACACCAAGGTTTCCATCTTTAAATAGGATCAAACCTTCCATTTTGTCGTGTGGATAAGCAAAATCGGCAACCATATCTACTACAAGCTCTTTTGAAACAGGATAAATCCCTTTTTTTGCCAAATTTTCCCACCCTTTAGCTAAGTTAGTACCATCACCATATACAACTTCCTCTAATGTTTCACCGCCTATCGTTAAACCAAGATCAGCATCTTGCGTAAAGTCTGCATCGTCAGAAGAACTCAGTGCCTCTAACTCTGTACCGGTTGAAAGTTTTATTCTATAAATATATTTTTGTGCACTCGGAGTAGCGCCGGAAAATGCACCGTCTCTTTCAATCACTAAAAATTCATCACTACTGATTGCTACGATCTCGGAGTTTGAGTTTGCAGGTTTATCTTGTTTGTAAAGGTATTGTTTAATCGCTTTTGTCTCAAGATTGATCGTTACGATCCTTGTTATTGTAGAAGTGTGTGCCGCTTTTGGATTATCCATAGTTGATTGCATAATCCCCACAAGAGTTTTTTGATCTGGAGTGATAGCTAAACCTTCCATACCTCTGTTTGCACGACGGTGAGCAAATTCTGCAGGTAGGTTCATAGATGTTCTGTTATCATCTACAAATGGGTTGATTCTATCGATCTCTTTACCATCTTTATCAAAATGTACTATATGTGGTCCATACTCATCACTTACCCAAAATGTTCCATCATTCATTGCCGCTAAAGCTTCAGAGTCTAAACCGTAAGCATCTAGTTTAGTGTCATTGTTTTCATCTACGATAAGATTGCCGTTTTTGTCATAAGGTTTTTCATTTGTAGCACCCAAACCGGCAGGATTTGGAAGACCAGTAATTAAAGTACCATCAGGTCTTTTAAATAAAATCTCTTTGATCTTTTTTACAGAGCCATCTTTTTGGATCTCAAACAAACCGATTCTCGGTGTATAATCAGGTGTCGGGAACATTTTACCATCACTGTATGTTGCATTTGGTCCTCTGTCTGTGAGTGCATAAAATTGATTATTATTGGTTGGGTGTGCTGCAGCGGCTGAACCGTAACCGCCGTTTCTGATCTCCATTTTTGAATCTGGTTTTGCGCCATCGTCGATCGTATTGTCTAAAACCGAATAAGGAAGAGTAGAACCACTTGTCGGTATAACGCTCGTGTAACTTGTGTTAGTGGTTGAGTCATTGGTAGTTGAGCCATTTGAACTGTCGCTTCCGCAACCTGTAAATGAAACTATCAATAATGATGCAGTTGCAAAACTTAGACATTTTGACATCGAAATCCCCTTTGTAAATTAAGTTTTGCCAGCTTAACCATTTTCTATTACATATTAATAACACTTACTCTATGACAATAAAGAAACATAAATGACTTATACTTTGATACAAGTGAGTGACGATGAAACATTTGGAGCAGATGTGCGAAAGGGGCAAAAATCTGTAGAGACAACCATGATCTATACACATATCGTAGCAGAGATGAACAAGAGTAGGGTCATCAGACCTCTGGATATGTAACTGCTGATCCTACTTCGTCACCACCTCGATATACCCCACCGGGCGAATATGCAGAATGTTCTCCTCGATCGTGACGACATCGCCGTCGAGTTCTATGAGATTGTGGTGGTTTTGCAGGTCAATGGTCATCTCCCGGACCTCTCCGTAGAAGCTTCCAAACCTTTTGATGAAACGGAAGGGAGTGAAGATAAAGAACTTTCGCGGGCTCATCAGCATGAAAGGGGTCAGGAGCAGGTGTGCCGGCAGGAGGAGGAGTACGGCAAGCAGGTACTTCAGTGGTCCGTGTTCGATCCATCCGAAACGCAATGTCTCTGAGAGGATGATATGCTGCAGGTCGCCCATATTGCCGGCAGAGAACAAAAAGAGCTCATCGTTGAGTTTGAAGAGATGGTGTTTCTCTTTGCCGGGGATCTCTCCTCTGGCAAGCAGATCGAGTACCTCTTCTATCTTCGGGGTTTGGTGTATCTTGGCGACGAGGTTGAACGAACCGGTGGGGTTGAGGATGAAAACAGGGGTGTTATCCAGATCGTGTATCTGCTGGAGTGTACGGCGGATGCGCCCATCCCCGCCGGTGATGATCACATAGTCATACCGCTCGATATCGTGCTGTTGGGTGATCTCCGAGATATCGATAGAGGTGATATCCAGTCCCGTATGTCTGATCTCTTTGCCGATAGAGAGTATTTGCATCAATAGCCTTTAGATATTTGATCTATTTGGTTACAATTATAGCTATGAAACTTGAAAATGAAGATGCGCTTGATCGACTTATCATCTGCCCCCACTGTCACACCCTCCATGAGGAGATCCATATCGCAGATGGTACGAAGGCATGCTGCGTAAAATGCGGGAGTGTGCTCTACCGGTATGACTCCAGACTGATCGATCAGGGGCTGGCGCTTTCCCTCACTGCACTGATATTTTTTGCAGTGGCGAACATTTTTCCGGTGGTACAGATCGAGATGCTGGGAAACGAACAGTTCATTACGATACCCAGAACCTTTCTCTCTCTGATCGAGAACGGCTTTTATTTTGTGGGGCTGTTTTGCGGTGTTGTGCTGTTCCTGTTCCCTCTGGCGATCTTCGCACTCTATGTGCTGCTTTTTCTGCTTTTAAAGTTGAAAAAAGGAGAGGAGCTGAGCCGGAGGCTTCTGGTCTGGCTCTCCTATATGAAGCCGTGGAGCATGAACGATATCTTTCTGATCAGTATCCTGGTGGCACTGGTCAAACTGATCGGCTATGCCCAGATACATATGGGGGTGGCATTTTGGGCTTTGGTGGTGTTTGTACTTTTGGATATCTATATGACAAGGTATGTCAAACTCAATGAGATATGGATGCTGCGAAAACAGATCTTTATGGAGAAACAATGATAGAGGTCGATGAAAAAGATCTGATACGCTGTCCGGTGTGCGAAGCGGTCAATATCGATAAAGGCAAGGAGAACAGGTGCCGCCGCTGCGGATCCCCCATCTATCGGTACACCCATTTCAAGACAGAAAAAAGCTGGGCATACCTGATCACAGCGATCATCGCCTATATCCCCGCGAACCTTTATCCCATACTTGTGACCACCCAGTTCGGAAAAACCGAAGAGAGTACGATCGTAGGGGGGATCATACTGATGTGGGAATCAGGCTCCTATCCTATCGCGGCAGTGATCTTTTTTGCCTCGATCCTGGTGCCTATCATGAAGTTTTTGATTTTGATTTATCTGCTTATTAATGTAAAATACTCAATAGGAAAAGATAAAAAGATCAATAAGCACAAACTCTACTATATGACTGAAGTGGTCGGCCCCTGGTCGATGATCGATGTGTTTGTCGTGGCGATACTCGCGGCATTGATACATATGCACAATGTCCAGATCATTGCAGGAACGGCAGCGACGGCATTTGCACTTTCCGTCTTTTTTACCCTTTTGGCAGCACAGGCTTTCGATGAAAGCCTTATCAAGGAGAACCATTAATGTCTAACAATATCCCCGAGGTAGAAGCATCTACGAAGTTCAACTTTGTCACTTCTATATGGATCGTACCTTTTGCGGCGCTTTTGATCGCTCTTTGGCTGGCATATCAGTACTACTCGGAACTGGGGCCGGAGATCAAGATCGTATTTCCCAACAACGAAGGACTGCAGGCGGGACAGAGCGTCATCAAGTACAGAGATGTCACGATAGGGAAAGTCACGAGGATCCATCTGGAAAATGATGGTTCCCAGGTGGCGGTCTATGCACGTATGGAGAAGACGGCTGAACCTTTTTTGAATGAACATACGAAGTTTTGGATCGTCAAACCCGAAGTGGGAATGGGAGGCATAAGCGGGCTTGACACGCTGATCTCCGGAACCTATATCAATGTCTATGCGCAAAAAGGAGAAGAGTCCAGAACGGTGTTTACCGGGCTTCCCTACATCTACAGGTCGGATAAAGACGGCGAGTATTTTCACCTCAATGCACCCGAAGGCTACAATGTCGCTCAGGGTACCCCGATCTTTTTTAAACATATCAAAGTGGGTGAAGTCGAGTACGTCACCGTCTCGCTGGATGGCCGCGGTATCGATTTTTATGTCTATATAGAGAAAGAGTATGTTCCCTATGTCCATACGGATTCAAAATTTTGGGTCAGGAGTGCTTTTGATGTAGATATCTCCAATGGCAGGCTCAATGTCAATATCGCGCCGCTGTCCCATCTGATACAGGGGGGTATCTCATTCTCCTCTTCGGGGCAGGATGCAAGCAGGCCGGTACCCAGCGGGCATCTCTTTACCCTCTATAAAAACAACAATGTTGCCGAAGAGAAAAAGATCGGAAAGGGGGGCAGGGCGATCAAAAGATATGAACTTCATGTGCTTGATTCGGTTGCCAAACTCAAGCAGGAAGCTGCTGTGCGCTACGAGGGGTATGAGGTAGGGCAGGTGACAAAGGTAATGACCGCCTATAATCCGCTCACCCATAAAATGACGGGAAAGGTCTATCTGCAGATAGATACCTCGTTTTTTGAAAGTGAGAAGAATCAAAATATCACAGGGGAGATGAATTTCGAAAAAGCGGTCGAGGAAGGGCTGCGTGCAAAGATCACCCCAACCGACCCGATCACGGGCATACTCTATGTGGATCTGGTTTTCAAAGAAAACCTGGCTTATACGGCGATCCTTCAGGGTGAAAAATATCCGATTCTGCCTTCTGTCAGTGATCAGAGCAGCGATCTGATGGGTCAGTTCAATGTTTTGGTGGCTCGCCTCAATACGCTGCTTGAGTCTACCAATCAGATGGTGGATGAAAATGCAAAACCGCTGCATGAGATCGTGGCCAACCTCAATGATACGATGAAAAATATCAATACCCTGGTAGCACAGAAAGAGACACAGGATCTGCCAAAATCACTGGATCAAAGCGTAAAAAAACTTACGCAGACACTTGAAAGTGCCAACGATGTGCTTAAGGGATATGGAGAAGATTCGTTAATGAACCGGCAGCTTGCACAGACCCTGAAAGTGGTCACTGAGACCTCGGAAGAGATGACCAAAGTACTGAGAATGATCAAGCGAAAACCAAACGCACTGATATTTGGAGAAGAAGAGTAATGAAGAGAAATATTGTATTGGCTATGTTGGTTCTTATGATGACAGGATGTGCGACAAAGAGTCACTACTATGTGCTCTCTACCGCAACACAGCCGTCCGATGTCTACCGATCCGCCAAAAGTATCGGCGTTTCGCAGGTGATCCTGCCAAGTTATATGGACAAGCGCAAATTGACCATAGCCCATTCAGGCAATCAGGTCGCTCAGCTTGATTCGGTGCTGTGGGCAGAAGATCTCGATATCGGCCTGACCCAGCGGCTGATCAGTTTTTTGCAAAAGAAATTCGACCAGCCCAATGTGTTTGCTTACCCCTGGGGTGTAGAGAGACAGCCCGACATTACGGTAAAGCTACAGCTCAATCGTTTCCTGGCACAGGGAAATACGGTCTATCTGGATGCAAGCTATTCGATCATGAATATGAGAAATAAAAAGAGTCACGCGTATCTTTTCAATACCGCACTTAAAACCGGTTCCGAACCTGCTGCTATAGTCGATACAATGGATAGTGCATTCGGTCAGCTGGAAGAGGATATCGCAGAGAAGATCAAATGATTTTATGTCAAAATGGGGCCGTCAGCTCCCGGGAGAGATGCCTCCGTGATGTATCACTTTAAACGTTGTTTAATATTATATGATATTATTATGCTACTGTTTTAACAGATTTGAAAGCAAAAAGGTATTCCTAAATGTCAGTAAAGTATTTTATTATTTTGATGCTAACAACGGTAACACTGGTGGCGCAGGCCACTGAGACGGAAAAAATATACGGTATTCAGTCAGGATTGGTTGAATATGAGATCTATGGCGGAGGCGTTGTGACGCCGGAGTGCAACTTGTCGATAGAGGGAAATGAAAAACTCTCTTTTAAAGAGTGGGGCGATGTACGTATAGAAGAGATGGAGCGCAAGGAGACGCTTATTGGTACGCTCTACAGTATAGAGAAAGAAAAGACGCTGAAAAAAAGCGAAAAAAATACTCTCTACACGGTAGATTTTCAGAATGAACGCGTCATTACAACAAACCTTCTGGAAGGCGATATCGGTCAGGTTGATCTGAGCCGTATGGAGAAGGCCGGTACGATGAATGTGGCATCACTGGATTGCGAACTCTGGGAAGATAGCAGCAGAAAAGTGTGCCTTTATCAGGGGACCGTGCTGTTGGATGAGAAGCGTTATCTGGGATTGGTCTACGGCAAACGGGCAAACTATGTCAATTTTGATCTCAATCTCTCGGAGGAGGATTTTATGCTTCCCGAATATCCCCTCAAAGAAGATCTTCTGGTGAGAAATACGATCACAACGACCCAAACCTATAAATCAGAAACGATCTCGGACAAGATCATCAGTGCCAAGGAGTCCGATATCAACGCTACCGACAAAAACTACGCAAAGACGTTCAACGGGGTTTTTAATGAGCTGTTCGAAAAAGAGAAAAAGTATCTCCCTCTTTTTTTGAAAGCGATGCGCAATACAAGGGCTTGCCTGCATACTGCACAGTCCCCAGCCGAAGCGAATGAGTGTCTGATGGGGATCAGAGAGCTTAAATCGGAGTATAACGGCAACGATGACCATACGGATATGCTGCTGATGGAGGAGAGCAAAGAGAAGATGCTGGATGACCTGGACATAAAGATCAGGGAGATGAAGATCAGAATTCCATGCATCAACAGAGCAGCAAATATGACAGATCTTTCTGCCTGTATGAAGTAGACGTGTGAAGTTTTATCGTATTTATATCGAACTTACCAATGTCTGCGGGCTCTCATGCAGCTTTTGTCCTACAAAAAACCTCCCTTCCAAACAGATGGACCTGGAGTTTTTCGAGTCGGTGATCTCGCAGGCAAAAGCCTATACCAAAGAGATCGCATGTCATGTGGTAGGTGACCCTATGACACTATCCAACCTCTCGGATTATCTTGATATCATACACAGACATGGGCTTAGAGCGATGCTTACCACCAGTGGGTATTTTCTCAAAAAGCAGAGCTATATGACACTTTTTCATCCTTCCGTAAAGCAGATCAATATCTCGCTCAATGCGTTCAACAAGAATGATACCAGGCTTACGTTTGAACAGTATATCACTCCCGTTCTGGCGCTTTGCGAGGAGAAGCAGAAGCAGGGCAAAGAGCTCTTTATCAATCTTCGGGTGTGGAACCTTGATGAGATGATGAGCGAACGCAGTTTCAATGAAACACTCTTTGAGAGACTCTCCAAAGCATTTAAGGTATCACTCTCTCTTGACGATATCTACCTGGAACGTCCAAAATCGATCAGGCTGGCATCAAAAGTACTGCTGCATTTTGATGAGTATTTTGAGTGGCCCTCTCTGAAGAATCAGGTTTATGGTGACGGTACCTGCCAGGGGCTTCAGTCGCATATCGCAGTACTGGCTTCAGGGAAAGTGGTTCCGTGCTGTCTTGATTGCGATGGCGTGATAGTGCTGGGAGACCTGCATGAAAACACTCTTGAATCGATCCTCAAGGGTAGACGCGCGCAGGAGATGCTCACCGGTTTCAAATCGGGGAAAGCGGTTGAAGAGCTGTGCCAGAAGTGCAGCTACAAAGAGAGGTTTAACTGAGTGAAGAATGAAGAGTTTTTGGAAGGATAGTTTTATCGCTTATAAAGTGTGAAACGAGAGAGGTTTGGGCACCTCTCTTGTTGGTTACGGGACGATACGCTGAAACTTGTTCCCTTCCAGGCTGATCCCGCCCATCAATCCTTTTTCTCCATAGATAAATGCAACAATAGGCTTTTCAAAGCTGATTGAAGAGAGATCTTTGCTTCTCCCCCAGTCAGCGATCGCAATCGTACCGTCAACTCCTGCTTCCCAGCCGTTGCTTGCAATAAAGTTTCTGAGTGAAGTGTCACTTAGAAAGGCAATGATCATAGCGTGCTGCTGCGCCCCCCACTGGAACCCTAAAGAGGCACTTGTCACACTGTAATAGTGTTGAGTCTGTCCATTGACACGCAGTACGCCTTCCCCATAACTTCCTCCTACTATAAGTCCTGCTTTAGTGATCTTTGGAAAGACAAGATAACCTTTTGAATTGTTAATGAACTGTTCTGCACCTTTAAACTGTTTGATAAATTTTTCTACGGCATCATTACTGCTTTGTTCAAGTTTCTGGGCTGCAGTATCAGCAAAGAGGGGTGCGCTGAAGGCAAAAACAAGCACCATTGCCAAGAGTTTTGAGAGTTTCATCGATACATCCTTTATGTTCATGATTCAAATATGAATAATTATAACAAATTAATGTAAATGTAAATGCAAATAATAATGTATATAATTGCACCATGGAAAAGTTAACGATCAAAGCCTATGCAAAAAGACACAAAATCAGTATCTTCAATGTCATGAAGATGGTAAGAGAGGGATCGGTCAAGAGTGAAACCGTGCTTGAGGATGGCAAAGAGGTTATCTATATTTTGGAAGACCAAGCGCAGAAAGAGAGCACAAAAAGCCAAATCACTCAGTGCGATCAAACACCGCTAAGCCTGGAAAATGAGATAGAGGCATTGAAAAAAGAGGTGGCTACATTGCGAAAAGAGCTGGAGGCGCTCAAAAGAAGTTATAAATAATCTGATGAGAAAAACTGCACTTACTAATGAGTTTTTTTTCACAGAAAACCCATTTTTTTCAAATATTTATCAAATCTGCTCTATTTATCAACAATTTTTCTATAAAAAAAATATTTTAAATCAGTATTATTTATAATTTAAATGAAGGGGGAAGAGACCCCTCGCATTTCAATCAAAAGGAAAGAGAGTGAATAAGAGGTTTTTGTATGCCGGGATGCTTATCGCATCGGTATGGTTTGTCGGCTGTAACAATGAGAGCGTGGTACATGAAGCAGAACATGAGGAACATGAGGTACATTTCAGTTATGACGGAGAGACGGGGCCGGATTACTGGGGGTCGATCAAAGAGGAGTGGCGCACTTGTGATCATGGGCTGGATTTTACGCAGGTTGTAGAGGGAGAACTTCATCAGTCACCGATTGACTTTGAACATGCTATGGCAGCAGCACCTGCCTATACGCTGGACTACGATAAAGAGGTTCAGTTCAAAATGGCAAACAACGGTCATACGATCATTTTCAATGTCGAGGAAAATAGCAGCAGGGCACATGTCACGATCGGGGGGAAAGTCTATGAACTCAAACAGTTCCATTTCCACTCCGCGAGTGAACATACACAGCATGAAGTACACGCAGCCATGGAAGGCCACTTTGTGAATGTTGCCGAGGACGGATCTATCGCAGTGATCGGTATGTTTATCGATAATGTGGCAGGTTCTGGGAATGAAGCGCTTGGAGATGCATTTGGCGTTGAGATTCCCGAAGAGGGCGAAGAAAATCCAACCGTGATCACACTCAATCCTTCGGAGATGCTGCCTGGCGGCAATGTCTACAGCTATTCAGGTTCTTTGACAACACCGCCATGTACCGAGGAGGTAGCCTGGAATGTCTATGAAGCACATATAGGACTTCATGAAGATAAAGTAAAAGCATTTCAGGAACACTATGATCACAACTTTAGACCGTTAACCGGGTTATATTAATCATTTTCTCCGTTAGACTGCTTCTTGTGTAACGGAGAATGCTCTTCTGTTTTTCTAAAATGTCCAGATGGCTTTTTGAGCAAAAATCATAAACTAGGCACCATTTCGCTATACTATACACAAAATATTGATAGGGAATGACATACTATGGAAGAAAACAAAGAACCACGTTTTAAAAAGGTCATAGATGCCGCTGACGGGCTTAGTCTTGGTATCTCTATGGTCGTTGCGGTACTTTTCGGTGTCGGTATCGGCTGGCTGATGAGAGAGTGGACGGGTATCGGCTGGCTCTTTTGGCTGGGGGTATTCTGGGGTATCGCGGCTGCGCTTCTCAATATATACAAAGCCTACAAAAAGCAGAAAAAAGAGCTGGACAAGCTCGCCAACGATCCAAGATACAACTATAAAGCTACCCGTGACAGGTATGATGATGAGGATGAAGATGAGAAGTATTAGTTTGAGTATCTTCAAACTGCTGCTTGCCATTGACCTTTTGCTGATCGCCGGAAGTATCCTCTTCTTTGATACAAAAGTGCTCTACAACACGCAGATAGGCTTCTTCTCCTCGACCCTGGTGATGCTGGGATCGATGTTCAGCTACCGCCGAATGGTCAACAAAAGGGTAGAGCATGAGATCATCACGGTAGATGACAGCAAGGATGTGATCGACAAGCTCGAAGATCCGCACGATCTCTATAGCGAGGATATCGTAGAGAACCCCGATGTGGATATCGTGGAAGCGGTCAAAGAGGAGAAAAAACGCATGAAAGAAAATAAGCGTTCGCTCTTTCAGGCACTCAAAGACACCAGAGGTGCGCTCTCCCTCTACCGCATCAGTGCCTATATGCTGCTGATAATGGGGTTCCTCTATCTCAACAGGCAGGAGCTGCTGCATATCCCGAGCTATCTGGTCTCGCTGACGCTTCCGATCATCGGGATCGTCTGGGTACTCATCTCCGACAAAGAAAACCAAACCCAAGATAGGGTAGAATAGTCCCAACCAAATAACACACTGTCATTTCCGACCCCGATCGGGAATCCACCCAATATACGTTCTTTCGCGTGTGGATCCCCGGGCAGGCCGGAGGATGACGAAAAGGGCTGCTGATGTACAAAATTCTCTTATCACTGACTGCATTTTTCACCCTCTCTCTTTATGCAGAGAGCGGTATCAAGTGTACCACCGAACCGATCCAACCCTTGCAGATCATCGACAAGCCCATAGATTTCGGTAAAGCGCGTATCGAGATGACGAAGGAGTATATCGCGTCGCACTACGGCAAGAAGGTCGAGAGTATCGAGATCACCCCGAAGATCATCGTGCTTCACTGGACGGCGGAGATGAGTCTGGACAAATCCTTTGATCGTCTGAAACCCGAAAAGCTTCTCTCTGACAGAAAAGATATCGTCGAAGCCTCTGCGCTCAATGTATCAGCACATTTTCTTGTCGCACGTGACGGAACGATCTATCGGCTGATGCCCGAAAACTGGATGGCAAGGCATGTCATCGGGCTGAACTACTCCAGTATCGGGATAGAGAATGTCGGAGGGAAAGGGAACAAAAGTGAGGATCTGACGCCTGAACAGCTTAGAGCGAACATCGCTTTGGTCGGATATCTCAAAGGAAAGTTTCCCGCGATCGAGTACCTGATCGGGCACCATGAGTATACACAGATGGAGGCGACACCGCTGTGGCTGGAACGGGATAAAGGCTACAGGACGGTCAAAAATGATCCGGGCGAAAAGTTTATGCGTGAGGTACGCAAAGCCGTAGAATTCATGGAGCTCAAAACACCGCCGAAAGGCAGCAGGTGAACTCCGCTTTCGCTGCGCTGGATTGGGCGGTTTTTGCCGCCTATTTTGTGGTTTTGACCGTGACATCGGTGCTCTTGAGCCGCATGAAGGTCAAGTCTACCCGTGACTACTTTGTCGGAGGTAACACTGTCCCGATGTTTGCAGTGGCGGTCTCTGTACTCGCCACGTCCCAGTCGGCAGCAACCTTCCTTGGAGGCCCCGAGTACTCCTATACCAAAGACCTGACCTTTATAGGCTTCTATCTTTCCGCTTTTATCGCGGTATGGTTTGTGGCAAAAGTCCTGATCCCACGTTTTTACGCGATACAGGCGGTCACCGTCTATGAACTGCTCGAAAAACGCTACGGTACTGCTGCGAAGAAACAGGCGGGGGTGATGTTCCTGATCGGCAGGCTTTTTGCCAGCGGGGCAAGACTCTATATCGGAGCGCTGGCGATCTCGATGATCCTCTTTCTTGACATTGCACCGCTGCATGTGCTGGTCTCCACCGTCATATTGATGTTGGGGGCTTTGGCCTATGTCTATTTCGGCGGGGTAAAGTCTGTGATCTTTTCGGATATGATCCAGGCAGCGACCTATATCGGTGCGGGTATTGCGGTACTTGTCTATCTCTATATGGCGTTGGATACGGACCTGGGTACGATCATCCATACATTGGAAGCGGATGAAAAGCTGAGGCTCCTTGACTGGAGTATGAGCGGAGGATTTGGCGTATGGGCCTTGATGGGCGGATGGCTGCTTCTCAATATCGCAGCGTATGGGCTGGACCAGGATATGACTCAGAGGGCGCTCAGCTGTAAAAATACCAAAGAAGCACAGCGTTCTTTGATGATGAGCATCTACCTGACGATCCCCGTGGCGCTGCTCTTTTTGGCTATCGGGCTGCTGCTCTACCTCTTCTATCTTCACCCTGAGCTTTCCGGGGTCTCAACCGAGGTGGTGCAGAAGTTCAACGGAGAGAATATCACCATCTTCATGTACTACATCCTGCACGAGATGCCGGAAGGGATGCGCGGGCTGGTCACTGTCGGAGCGGTTGCCGCGGCACTTTCGAGCTCCAACTCCGTTCTTGGTGCGATGGCATCCGTAGCGATAGAGGACCTCTATAAACCCTGGAAAAAGACCAAAGGGGAGAGCGATGAGATGCACTATGTGCGGGCAGGGCGGGTGGCGGTACTCCTCTTTGCCGCTGCACTCTCAGCGATGGCGATGCTCAGCTACTACTGGCAGCAGAGTACGGAGCTGCCGCTGCTTAACTTCGCTCTGGGCGTGATGGCATTTGCCTACAGCGGCCTTCTGGGAGTTTACGGCGCGGCGATCTTCACGAAGCGGGGAAGTGCCGTGACCGTACTGTTTGCATTTATCCTCGGATTTATGACAGTATTGCTTCTGCAACCTTATATTCTGGGAGATACATTAAGTGAAATGATTGGCTGGAAAGTAGGGTTTGCCTGGCAGTTGCTACTCGGAACGCTGGTTGCGTTTGGGGTGATGATGAGTACCGAAGAGAAGAAAACCGCATGAGAAGAGTATCTCCTCATCCCGACACGCATATTCTGATGCAAAGTCTATAACGACTCATACCATTAGGTTATTCGGAATTTCTTAAATGTGGAACACATAGCGAGGCAATGAGTATGGCGGGAATGGTTTCAAGCGATTTAAATGATATCCGGTAGATATTTTTTTGCAGTATTATAGCTGATACCGGCAGTCTGTGCTACGTTGTAAGGAGTGATCTCCCGGCACTCCAGTCTAAGGAGATTGATCGCATTGTTGATCTTCTTTTTGCTCTCTATGATCTTGGACCTGTTTGCCTGACGCGTCGCTGTCTGTTTCTTACCGTGCTCGATCTGTTTGATATTTTGTACTTTCTTGAAGAACTTATGTGCCACAGGTTTTCTGTCTTCAAATCTTCCATCAGATTCGAAGTCACATTTTTGCAACTTTAGTTGGTTTAACATATTGAGCATAAGATCATACTCATGATAGTCAAGATCCAGCCTGTAATGTTTGATCTTATTATCATTTTCCATTTTCTCAAAATAAATCATTTGTGGCAAACCCGTTCATTCTAAATTATTGGGCGCATTTTACTATAATGAAATTAAAGATGTCCGTGAAATGGGCATATATCTACCGTTGTAGGTGAAACTCATAGTGAAATACTCATTCCTATGCAGAGAGTATCGGTATGAGTTCAAATTGATCTTTAACGACTAGCTGTACTCATATTGCTTTTATCATTTCGTCATATTAGCCTCTTTTGGGGATGGAGGAGATGGGAAAAGTGCATAAGGTGTTGTAGGCTCTTTATCCGGCGGCAGATATTGCGGTGCAGGTTCTCCCTCCGGCCCCATAGATCGAATAAAATGATAGATGGCGCGTAGATCCGCATCTTTCATACTATTGAGTGTAAACCATGGCATAGGAGGACGAGTCTTCAAGGTTTTTGCCATTTCTATCCATTCCTTTTCTGTCAAACCCTGTACAAGGATACGTAAGTTTGTAGGGTAGGTGGTTCCCCAAGGTCCTTTCCATCCAAAGGATGTTCCGGTCAACCACAGTTTTTGGGGTGTTTTTCCACCGAAGAGTAAATATCCTGGTGTATGACAGTCATTGCAGCCACCGATCTTTACCAAATACTTTCCCTGGTCTACAAGTTGAGTATCAATAGGTTGGGCGATTGTACTATTCAATCCTATCTGTGTACAAATAAGTACTATCAAGAGATCAATTTTTCTATTACGTTTACACTTCATTTCTGACTCCTTTATTGTTAAAGGTCGAAATTTTTAAGTAGATGATATCTACGATCTAATACTCTTAGCATATGCAAAAATATTCAACGATACTATTTTATAGCTATAGTCTGCAATTCTTGTGTACGATTAAAAAATATAGAGTGAAACTGAAATGAAGTAAGTTACTTTGATGACTGTTCTTTTCTTGTCCAAAGTCAACTGTATCTCAAGAAACTATCTTGAGTATATCAATGGGATTGGCAATGGAATGAAAGACTCAATGGTTATGTGCAATAAATCAAACTTGACTACACTTATGAAGCGTTCAATCGGTAACCGAATTTTTTCTTCGATTCAATGATCTCCTTGCCCAATATGCTTCTTAGGTTCCAGATATAATATCTTATGATGCTGGAGTTGCCTTTGCTGTTGCAGGGATAGATACTGTTCTCCAGTTCAACGCTTGATACGAATTTTTCTCTGTTTTTTATCAAATAGTCCAGGATCAATAAAGAGCGGATATCGAGTTCTATTCTTTTTTGATTGATGTAAAGCTTTTTATGCAGGAGGTCGTAGCTGACATTGTCAGAGATCTGTATAGATTCCTGATAGGTATGATAGGCTCTCTTCAAAAGTCTTTTGATCCGTAGCAACAGTTCGTCGATGTCGGAGGTTTTATTGAGAAAATCATCACATCCGTTTTTAAAAGATTGAATGAGACTCTCAGGAAACGAAGATAAGACAAGTTTCATTGTGCCATCGTTATAGTCACTGAGTATCTTCATGAGTTCAAAACCGTTGATCTGAGGTACGTTGATATCTATCAGATAGAGATCGTAGATATCATCAAAAATTTTATTTAAAAACTCTTGCCCGTTATTGCAGGTCTCAACGATAAAATCCTCCTTTTCCAAAAAATCTTTGATGCTTTCCTGATAGAGTTTATTGTCTTCCAGAAAAAGTATTTTTGTACCAGTCACTTTAATTTTCCTTCCCCAAAAAAATATAGATCGATCATGAGACGAGCATCAGGGGAACATGTTCCCCTGATGCGCATCGACTAAAGTATGTTGCTAAACAGTATCGTCATTCCCCAGCCGAAAAAGACAACCATCCAAAGACTCATAATTCCCAGAGTATAGTTGCCGAGTGTGTTTACTGCCTTATCTTTCGAACCGTCAAAAATACCTTGGCTTTTTCCGACTTTCCAAGCCATGGTCAGAAGATAGGCAACACCTACACCGCCCATGATCAGGAATGTCAGCAGGAACATTGTGATTGACGGTATCTCAAAATTGACCGGATAGTCATAGATATTGTATCCCAGGCCCATCATCAGATCATATCTTATCAGTTCGCGTACACCCGAGATCAGCAGTGCTACGACGACCAATACACCGGTTGTAATATAACTGTTTTTGTTTGTCATCACCATAAAAAGCAGCACGAGTACACCTGCGATCGTAGCGATGATCACGGGATGCATCAGGTATCCTATCGTATACATCCAGAGAACAAATAAAACAGCGCTGATGAGCAGTCCTATGCTTGCGATCCTAGTTCCAAACGATGCTGTGTAATCGATAAGATCTTTGCTGAAATCCTCTCTGGTACTGACAAATCTGCTGTAGTTTTGCAAAAAGATGCCAACAACGGGAAGGGACAGGCTGACCATAAACGCCAGTCTTATGATATCGATGTTGAAGGTCCATCCGCTGTTGTCGACCACGCCATTGGGCGCATACATATTCATCCACTCGTTAGGCATGATGGAGGTCACGGCAAAGTTGTGCATCAAAATCCCGGCAAAAACCAGAATGGCAAAAGAGATCATACCGATCATTTTTCCTCCGCCATCTTTCGCCTTGTTGGCATAGTAGAACCAATAGAACATCATGTACCCTACGACCAGTGCATAGATAAAGATAAATATCCACATACCTGAGAGGGCATTGGTAGTGTACCAGTTGGGATCATAGATCACCTGCGTGAAAAGAAGCGGAGCAACCCCCAGCACGATCAGCAAAGAAACACTGATCTTCCCTGTCTGAATAAGATGCGGCGTCAGTATTTTCCAACGCTGGTCATCTTTTTGTTTAAACGTCCCATACAAAGAGAGTCCCATGGAACCCAAAGCGAGCAGAACAAAGGCAGCATGAAGTGCCCATGTCAAGATATAGAGTGCCTGAAACACCACGGGATAAAAAGGTATCCCTGCGGGGTCTCGTAAAGCCAATAATACAGATGCGTCCATAATTCCTCCTTAATATTTTTGTGATGCAAGATACTCTGCGAGTGCATCATATTCGTGTTCAGGCAACTTTAAACTAGGCATGTATGACATACCGCCGGCTCCAATTGCATAGAGTATAGATTTGATAGCCTCTTTATCCATACCTGTCAATCTCTCTTTCAGAGGTCTGAACTTGCCTGTTGTCTCTAAAGAGTGGCAGTTGGAACATGACATTCTTGCCAGAAGTTTTCCTGCTTCAAGTTTATTGTCCGCTGTAATGACTTTCAGATTTTCAGGTACAAAAGGATTGACCTGAAGCAAGCCTTTTTCTGCGATGATCGGAAGTTCGCTTTTGATCCCTTTACCCGGTACATCACGACTGATGATCTGGTTGGAATAGATATATTGCCCCGCCACATACGGTTTTCTCATCGATTCGCGAAGTTTTTCTCCCGGCCATAGCCCCGCGATAAGTATCACGGCGATCATTGCCGATGCAATCGGTACATTGATCACCTTTGGTTTGATAATGGCGATAAGGAAGTAAAGAGAGAAGAGGATTGCCAAAATAATTCTGTTCTGTATAATGGACTCTTTGGTGATATTGAATACAGCATGTGCATTATCCGGCAGTGTTCCCATGTACCACATGAAGAAGAACATCGTGACAAATCCGCCGAGCAAACTCACAAAGCCCATTTTTCTGCTGAGTTCATTGGAGAGCGCTTCATTCTCTTTTCTCATGGCACTGGATATCACAAGGCCGATGACCCCTGACATCATGATCATAAATCCGATACGAAGGAACATATGAGGGAAAGTATTGGTACCGAAAAAGGCATCACTTGCGCTCCCCGTCGTATAATAGGCTTCTGTTCCCGGCCACATCATAAAGCTGATAATTCCGATGATAAGTGCGAGGGTACCCACCGAAGCCAGTGCAAAGGTAAAGGTGAGTTTCAGGTGCGTTTTTTTGTCGATCTTGTTCATGAAGTATACAAGTGCAAAGACACCGATCACCTCATAGACAAAGAATACCCACTCCGTAGCCCATACCCAGACAAAGTTGTGTATCAGTGCACTGATCCCCCTTGGGCTTGCAGCAGTTGCCGTGTACCAGATACCCGGACCTGTGATAGATCCTATGACATAGGAAAAGATCAGTAGGAACATACCGTACTTTTTCATATACGGGTAGAGGTCCGTTCTATCCTCCTTGTATGCTTTGTAAGCCAAAAATGCAAAAAGCATTGCAGCACCAACGGAGGTGTGAGATGCCAGGATATGTATGGTGCCTGTCACACCCATCATCCAGGCACTTCCGTACTCCGGAAAATAAAACAACGGAAATTGTCCTATTATGTCCATGTTGTCTCCTTTTATTAAAATGACCACTCATTATAAAACCACTTTGTTAATTATTTGTTAGTTTTTCATCTTTGATCAAAAAATAGTTATATTTATTATTTTTTATCATTATATGTCCCTCTGATCCTGATTGATAGTAAGAAATAGTTAGACTTCAAATAGCATCTGATACAATATCTGTATATAACGCTTTTAGTGTGAAAGAAAAGAAAATAGAAGAGGTTAGGTCAACGATGAACAAAATAACGTTTAATGACACGCAAGTCATCCCGTCAAAAGTCATCTGCATAGGACGAAACTATGTAGAACATATCGAGGAGCTGGGCAATGAAACCCCCGAGAGTATGGTTGTCTTCAACAAGCCCAACTCTGCGATCACCGATACGCTTGACTTTATCAGCGAAGATACGCGCTTTGAGGGAGAGATCTGTTTCCTGATCCAAAACAGTGAGATCGCCGGTATCGGGTTTGGGCTTGACCTGACCAAGGCGGGGATACAGAACAAGATGAAAGAAAAGGGCTTGCCCTGGGAGCGGGCAAAAGCGTTTGACGGCTCGGCGGTATTGGGAGAGTTTGTCCCTTTCAGCGGAAATCTTAGAGAGCTTCGTATGGAGCTTTGGATCAATGGCCGGCTTGCGCAGTTCGCCGATTATGCACTGATGATCTATAAACCTTTGGAGATGCTCACGGAGATAGAGAGTTTTATGTCCTTTGAGGATGGAGACATTGTCATGTCCGGTACACCAAAAGGGGTTGGAAACTACAGCATAGGGGATGAGTTTGTAGGAAGAGTTTATGAAGGAGAAAAACGTCTTGTGGAGTCTAGCTGGAGAGTTCAGTAGTGCGATGCCACATTTGAAGATACTCGATGATCTCTTTGATCTTGCCGGTATCCTTTCTCTTTTTGTCATAGATGATATAGTATTTTCTTGAAAGGAGAGCTCCATTGATGCGGGAGAGGTAGAGCTCTTTTCTTTCAAGTTCATCAATGATCGCGAGTTTGGAAACGATCGTTATCGTAGGATGTTCCCTGTTTGGTTTTGACCATTTGATACTCTGTATGGCGGAGGTTGTATTGTCAACCTCCATCAATGAGTCAAAATGGTGATAAGAGAGCCCATGTCTGCTGAAAAAATCCGAGATCAGCTGACGGGTAGGAGACTCTTCCTGCCTGCAAAGAAGCTGGCAGTTGCCGATCTTCTCCCTGTCGATGGATTCTCCGAGTGAAGTTTTGGAGCAGACCACCAGTTCATCCTCCATCCACTCCTCATAGCAAAGTGCATCATCAAATATAGCCGATTCGATCACTCCCAGGTCAAAGATACCGTTTTTGGTCCCCTCGATGATCTTTTCGCAGTTTAATGCCGTCAATTTGATCTGACTATCGATCTTCTGACTTAATGTGATCGGCGGTTCCCCGGGAAGAATGTATGTACCGATCGTCGGAGAGGCACCCAAATTCACAATATCACTCACAACAAACCCCTTTTCCATTTTTTCTATCTTATAATAATTATAAGAAATAATTACTTAAATTACAATATTTCATTAAGCAAATAGATTAAAAACATGTCAGGCAGGAAGAGGACTTTGCGTTATGCAAGATTGAGCCGAAACAGATCCAAAGCTCAATTGATCCTATAGTGCACATAGAACATGATCTTCGTTTTTTTCTCTGGTTTGGGGTAATCCTTATAGGCGGTTTTGATGACCTCTATCGTATTTTCATCCAGCGCCCTGTAGCCTATGGAGGATCTCAGGTGAAGATCGGATATGTCCCCGTTGGGATGGAGATAGAACGAGACGATATTGGTACCCTGCATCTGCATGCGTACCGCGATATCGGGGTAGCCTCTGCGCCAGAGGGTATTTTGTGTGATACGGTATATCTCGCCCAGATGTTGTTTGATGAATTTTTGCTGTTCTTTGCTGTAGGCATGAAACTCTTTACCGTAGATGCGGGAGACCATCTGATCTACAAAGGCATCTTTTTTCGGCCGGGGCGTCATGGAGCTTCCCGAACTCATCAATGCGTTGGCAAGCGGATCCTTTGATGGTTGTAGCGGCTTGCGTTGCGCCACTTTTGGGACGTGTTGCGCTTTGCGTACCTGGGTCTCTTTTTTGGGAACGGTCTCTTTGGCTTTTGCAACGACTTCAGGTTTGACCTTGGCGATCTTAGTGGCATTATTCTCTTCGGTATCTTTTGCCGTGATAAAACTCTTTTGGGTACTTTTTTTCTCTTTTCTGACAGGCTCAGCCTCTTTCTTCGGTTCTACCATCGAGGGTGGGGTGATCTCAGATACCGGTGTGACAGGTTTGGTTACCGGCTCAGGCTTTGGGGCTGGCGGTACAAAGGTTTTAAGATCAAGTGATATCTTCTGGGACTGGCTTTGGGGTTCAGGGAGTTTGAATGCTTTTACATTTACAATAAAGAACAGGAACAGGAAGATCAATAGATACAGCAACAGTGACAGTAGAAATGCTTTGAGTGTTCTGCTACGGATAATCGACCCCTTAGTGCCATTGTAGTATAATTCACGCTAATTATCTGACGATTGTTCAACTCCATTGCGGAGCACTTTCTTAAATATCAGAATTATACACAACAAGGATTAATCATATGGCATACGATAAAAGCATTGCAGCATTTGAAAAAGCATACAAGGTAATCCCGGGAGGTGTTGACTCACCTGTCCGTGCGTTTAAAGGAGTAGAAGGAACACCTCCGTTCATCGAAAGAGGCGAGGGTGGATACCTCTATGATATCGATGGAAACAGATATATCGACTTTGTGCAAAGCTGGGGGCCGCTTATCTTCGGTCATGCGGATGCTGATATCCAAAATGCCGTGATGGAAGCAGTCAAAAACGGACTGAGTTTCGGTGCGCCGACACTTGTGGAGACAGAACTTGCAACAGAGATCACGACACTCTTTGATACGATCGATAAGGTACGTTTCGTCAGTTCTGGTACTGAGGCGGTCATGTCTGCGATCCGTCTGGCACGCGGGTTTACAGGCAGGGACAATATTCTGAAATTTACCGGATGTTACCATGGACATTCTGATTCGCTGCTGGTACAGGCCGGTTCAGGCCTGGCAACATTCGGTTCGCCTTCCAGCCCGGGAGTTCCGGCGGATCTTACCAAGCATACACTGCTTGCGACATACAATGATATCGAAGAGGTAAAACAGTGTTTTGCCGATGCCAAGGGTGAGATCGCGTGTGTGATCATCGAACCTATCGCGGGGAACATGGGGCTTGTGCCTGCCACAGAAGAGTTCCTACAGGGGCTGAGAGAGATATGTGATGCACACGGCACACTGCTGATCTTTGATGAAGTGATGAGCGGATTCAGGGCTTCGCTGAGAGGAGCACAGGGGATCACAACCGTCAAGCCTGACATGGTGACACTGGGCAAAGTGATCGGCGCAGGGATGCCTGTAGGCGCATTTGGTGCCAGAGCTGAGATTATGGCATACCTTTCACCTGAAGGCCCTGTCTATCAGGCGGGTACCCTCAGCGGCAACCCTGTAGCGATGGCAGCGGGCCTTGCGAGCCTTAAAAAGCTCAAGGCAAATCCGGGTATCTATGTAGAGTTGGGCAATAAAGCAAAAAAACTGATGGACGGATTCCAAAAAGCTGCGATAGCGGTGGATGTACCGATGGTAACGGATGTGAGGGGAAGCATGTTCGGTTTCTTTTTCTCCGAGATCCCGGTGAGAAATTTCGATGAGGCGCAGCAGAATGATACGGCAATGTTCGCCAAGTTCCATAAGGGGATGCTTGATCGCGGAGTTTATCTGGCATGTTCGTCATTTGAAGCAGGATTTATCTCTACGGTTACGACCGATGAGATGATCAACGAAGCGATCAAAGCAGCCTACGAGACACTTAGAGAGCTGACTGCCTAAGGGTTTGGGTTCTGGTTTTTTCTGTTTGTCCTGCGTGATCAGCAGGACTTCCTTTGTGTCAGGTAGATGAACACGGCTAGCGAAAGTATGATCAGCGCGATACCGCCCATCAGGTAGAGTGCATTGATCATCTCCCCATCCTCTTTCATCGCGATCTTAAAGACCACCATCAGAGTCTCAATCGCCAGGGCGATCAGGATCGTAAAGAGGAACTTGGTCAGCAGTTTGACTTCATCTTTGGAGTTTTTGACATAGCTTTTATAAAATACCTCCTGTTCCAGAACGGTTTTCGACAGATCAAAGATCGCAAGCCCCAGTGTCGCGGCAATGATCGGTTTGAAGATCGTATGGATATCGAGATTCAAAGCCATTACGTTGCCTGCAAAGTCAAAGAGCGAGTAGAGGACAGCCGCCAGAGCGATAATACCCATAAATGCCCCGGTAAAGAGGTAAAAAGAGAGTTGAACACTGTCAAAAGTGGCATGTCTCTCGATAAGTTTCAGTCTCTCCAGCAATCTTTTGAGATCAAAATCCATAAAGATGATTTTCCCATCCTCTTTTTTGGAGACGGTGATACAGAGTGTCTGTGTCGCTCCACTTTTGTAGGGTGCAGTGAAAGCAAAGCCGTTCTCCTTGATCTCAAGACGGTCAAGCAGATAACTTCTGCTGATATCTTTTGCAGTATCATCGATACGGTTGGGATAGATGTTGGGCGAGCTTTGTATCGAGGTATCCGCATCGACGACATAGACCAGCTCCAGAGACTTGAAGATCTGAAAGAGACTTGCAAAATTCTCTTTTTCCAGTGCACTCAATGCACCGAAATTCAATACACTGTCTTCGATGAAGCCGTTGACTTGTTCTCTCCCCTGGAAATAGGCTCCGATATACTCTTTCATGATGATATCCTTGTTTGGTTCTTTGTTTTATTATAAAGCATATCAGGTGGAAAAAAGAGATAAAGTGTGCTTATTATTTGATCAATGTAAGCGATTGGATGTAAGGGCGTTACATCTTGTGTATCGTCCATCCCGCTTTTTCAAACTGTTCAGCCGCCTCTTTCTCACATACGCTAATGACCACTTTCGGAGGCATTGCAAATGCAGGTTCATACCGTGACAGCCCTTTATCCTGGAGGATGTCCCAGCGGGAGTATCCTCCCATATGGGGAGTGCGGAGGGCAAAGACCACCTCTTTGATCTTTTGCTCGCGGATCATAAAGGAGCACATGGGGCAGGGTTCGCAGTTGGAGTAGAGGGTGCACCCGGAGAGATCGGGAGTGCCGAGTACTTTTTTCGCCTTTCTCATCGCATTGATCTCCGCATGGTCTGTTATGTCATGAAGTACGGCGCTGTTTGTTGCTTCGGCAATGATCTTATCCTCTTTGACGACAAGCGCACCGAAAGGATTGTCTCCGGCATCCATCGACTCCTGTGCCAGTTCCATACAGCGTTTGATAAATTTCTCATGGTGTTCCATTTCCATCTGAGCACTCTCCCTTTGATTCTCCATCATTCTCATTCAGAGATCTTAAAAACTATTAATAGACCAGCGGTACAAACCTGAACCCATAGATGCTCTCTCTTTGATACTCCTCTTCAGAGGTTTTTGTGACCACTTCGATGGAGTCTCTTACAGGGATGACTAGTTTGCCCCCGACATTGAGCTGGTCTATCAGCTCTTCAGGGAGTTCATCTGCCGCTGCGGAGACGAGTATCTTGTCAAACTTTTTCCCGGGAACTCCGAGTCTTTCTCCGGCTTTTTCGATCCGGCATCTTGTTTCGTCCGGGCAGTATCTTGCAAGATTGAACTTGCCGAGCTCTACGAGGGAGTCTATCCTCTCGAGTCCCAGGACACTTCCCTCGTCCCCGACGATATGGCAGAGCATGGCAGTCGTCCAGCCTGAACCCGCACCGATATCAAGGATCTTGTCTCCTTTTTGCGGAGAAAGTTGCTCAAGCATGAAGGCGACGGTGGTAGGCTGGGATATTGTCTGGTTCTCCCCGATACCCAGAGGTGCATCGACATAAGCAGCCTCTTTGAACATATCAGGGACGAAATCCGCCCTGTCGACCTTTTCAAAGGCTTCGATGATATGCCGGCTTTTGAGTACCCTGTCGATAATGATCGCATCAATGAGTGAGTCTAGATCTTTCACTTTTTTCCTTTTTGATCTGTGCTTTTTTATTTATTTCTTGCAAGTACAACCATTTCCGACTACTATTAACTGCTCCTGACTTTTTACTTTTTACTTTTTACTTTTTACTTTTTACTTTTTACCGCTTCTCTTCTTTATACTCCTCTACCCGGTAGGTAAAAATCTGCGGGTGGAAGGCAAGGCACTCCATCCCCATGCCGGCTTTCATACATAGATGCATAAAAAAACTTTCGAAATCAGGCAGCTGTTCCCATACCTGCGGCAGGTAGGTTGCCTGATGCACTGCATCGTGTTTGAGGATCACACCGTCTCTGCCTACGCTGATCTTTGCTTTCAGGTCATCGACAGAGCTGTAGTCGATTTCCTGCGGCGGTGTAAGGATAGAGACCTCGATCACGATCTTTTCGAACTCCTCCTTGGTCAATGAAGGAAACCTCGGATCATCCAGAGCGGCAGCTTTGGCATTATGTATCAGATCTTCATAGAGGGGACGGTGTGCGACGATCGAGCCGATACAGCCTCTGAGCATTGCATACTCTCCGACGGTAAGTGTGACAAAACATGCACCTTGATCTTTGAGCCACGGGTGTGCCTGAAGGATCTCATCAAGATCCAGGGGGTAGGGGACACCTACTGCTTCGGCGATAGCTGCACGTGCCAGTTTCAGTAACACTTCTTTTTTCATTTTGGCTCCACGAAAGCGGCGCTCATATATCCTACTACCTGCGACTCATCACCGCTGGCATCCGCACTTGTCCGATAATCCAGCAGTACAGGTTCCAGTCCCAGCTCTTTTGCTGCGATCATCAAGGCCTCTATTCCGATCTTCCCGCATGCTTCGCATCCTTCGTGCAGCTTCGTCCGATCAAGGGTTTTTACTGCTTCCAGGCAGATACCGTCAAGATGGTTTGCCTTCCGTATATTGTAGTAGTGGCTGAGATCCGTGCTGATCACTACGGCTGTTTTGGGATCTTGTAGCAGTTTTTTTATCAGTGGTGCCAGCCTCTCAGGCTTTTCATCCGAGTAGACGATCTCTTCCACTTCTACCTCCGGCTTATAGGCTTTGATAAATGGAAACTGTACCTCCGTACTATGCTCATGGTGTGCATCGGGAAAATACTCAAGTCCAAACTCCTCTTTCAGCCTGCAGGCAAGTTTTCTGTCTATGGGTAGATCCCCCAGGGGCGTGTGATAATTGTCACATTCGGCAATACTGGTTCCTTTGAAATAGACCCGATGGCTTGGCCCGATAATGACGATATGCTCGATCTCCTGATCTGCAAGCAGTTTGAATGCGATATTTGCCGTGAAACCACTGTAGATATATCCTGCATGCGGAACGATTACGGCTCTGGGGTGCAGCTGCCAGATCGGATCTTCTTTTGCAAAATGCTGTTCGAGTATCTGGTTATAGTGGTCAAATACTTTTTTGATCTCCTGGGGGTTGGAAGGGTAGAACTGGCCCTCTACCGCTGTCTCTCTTGTGCTCATCTACAGACTCCTTTTTATTCTTTCTCCTTGGAAAGAAGCAAAGCTCCTTCCCAATTCCTCTCACTGAAGCTTTGCCTTTGGCAAGAGAAGGAGTCATTTCCAGACTCCTTCTATCTCTCTTTGGCATTTGGGGCAATGCCCGTCTTTTAGTTTATTAACGGTAATACTATATCCTGTTCTGTCGATCAGCAGCTCGTTGCATTCGGGACAGTGCGTATCACCATGCACAGGGACATTCCCCAGATAGATATAGTGCAGTCCCGCCTCTTTCCCTATCTTTTTGGCGCGCTGCAGTGTCTCCAATCCAGTCCTTTCATGATCAAGCATTTTGTAGTCAGGATGGAATGCGCTCAGGTGCCAGGGGACATGGGCACCAAGGTCATTTCTGATGAATTCCGCCATCTCTCTGAGATCGTTGTCACTGTCATTTTCACCCTCGATCAGCAGGGTTGTCACCTCTACCCATATTCCCGCATCTACCATTCTTCGAAGGGTATCCTTGACCTCTTCAAGGCCTCCTTTGAGTACCTTTCTGTAGTACTCGTCATTCCAGCTTTTCAGGTCGATGTTGGCCGCATCGAGCCAGCTTGCCATATCTTCGATCACTTCGGGAGTTTCAAACCCGTTGCTTACATAGATATTTTTCAGTCCCTTTTCTTTTGCAAGCAGTCCGATATCTTTGGCATAGGGGTAAAAAATCGTAGGTTCATTATAGGTGTAGGCGATCGAACTGCATCCGTTTTCAAGTGCCATCGCTACCATCTCTTCAGGAGAGACATAGATATTTTCATTGATCTCATGCTCCTGGGAGATATCCCAGTTCTGGCAGAAGGGACACCGGAAATTGCACCCTACCGTACCGAAGGAGAGTGCGGTAGTTCCGGGAAGAAGATGATAAAGCGGCTTTTTCTCTACCGGATCGACATGGAGTGCAACAGGGTGGCCGTATACAAGATTTTTCAGCTTACCCTCAACATTCTGGTTGACGCCGCACATTCCTATCCTGCCCTCTTTGAGTTTGCAGTAGTGGCGACAGAGCAGGCAGATGATCCTCTCTTTTTCTTTCTCTTCTTTATAGTATTGCATCAGAGACCCCTTTATGAGTCATTAAGACTCAGGTATTTCTGATGATACCACATAAATAATCAGTTTGTCAAATCACATTTTGGGGAGGGTATCGGATGAAGGCAAAGCTTCTGCTTCGCATTCCTTTACATCAGGCTTTTGACCTTCTTCAGGTCTTCAAATACCTCTTTTTTCGCACTGGGGTTTCTGAGCAGGTAGCTGGGGTGGAATGTAGGGATGATGATATAGTCCGGCTGCTGGTTGATCACGCCTCTGATCTGGCTGATAGGCGTGGTGTCATCGGTCAGGTAATGATAGGCTGTGGAACCCAGCGTTACAACCAGTTTTGGCTTGATCAGTTCGATCTGTTTGAAGAGGTAGGGTCTGCAGGTATGTGCCTCTGTCGCAGTAGGGGCACGGTTACCCGGAGGACGGCACTTGACGATATTGGCGATATAGACCTCTGACCTTGGGATGTTCAGCACATTTTCGATCATCTTGGTGAGAAGTTCGCCGGATTTTCCGACAAACGGTTTGCCCTGTGCATCCTCGCTCGCCCCCGGTCCTTCCCCGACAAAGAGGATATCGGCATTCTCATTGCCTTCACCAAAGACTACTTTCGTCCGGCTTTTGCTGAGTTCGCACAGGTGACAGTTGAGTGCCTGCTTTTTGAGTGCTTCCATGGTGTTTGGCAATGCAAGGTCGGAAGGATCTTCCTTGAAAACAGTCAGATCAGTATAGCGGTGACCGAGATCTTTCAACTGATAAAGGTGTTTGAGCAGTAGTGCATTTTTGAGGTTTTTCATGGAGGTATTATACTCTCAATGGCTTAATGGGTCAATGAAATGGCACCTCATTTTAAAGGACTTTTGCATTGAGGTTATGTTCAAACTTACGGGTGTTTTCCTCGTCTGCCACTCTCCCGGTGGAATAAAGAAAAGAACTTATATTGATTTGGAAGTGGAGAGCAAAAAGACAAACCTCATAAAGTTTTATATTTTATAAGGTTTTCTCTAGATTCCATTTTCTAGCAATACTTTTTAAGATTGCATCTAAAATCACGACGAACAGCTGACATGGGATATGCCGGCAATGTCAAAGAACTCTGAGGGCTTTTCTCTATAGTATTTCTCCTCTATCGCTTTAGATTGCTCTTTATAGGGGTTTGTCATCACTTCCTGCAACTCTTTGATGCGTGTATAGTCTCCATTGGCGGCCTGTTGATAGGCAGGGACAAGAAACCACTCTCGCAAAGTGTATTTTGGGTTCGACGCTTTCATCTGTTTAGAGAGCTTTTCACGGGATTCCGGCGAAGTGGCATTGATATCAACCGGGTTGGAGTGCTGAATGAGCGATCTCCATTGTTCCAGCCACTCCGACCATCTTTTTAAAATCTTTTCATTGAATCTGGAGTCACCGTAAAAGCTTTTAGTGAGCACAGAGATATCCTCGGGTACCGTAGAGAGTTCGCGAAAGAAGATCGTATAGTCAACAGAGGTCTCTATCATCAGCGTTACAAGTGCATTGAAGAGCGATGCATTAAAAGTTTCTAGTCCAAGCTTGGAAGCCCACATCTTTATCATCTGCCCCTGCATGACCTGAGGAAATCCCTCTCTTATCTCATCCAACTGATCCAGAGCATCCTCATTCGACTCCAGCAGCGGTTTTAAAGCCAGGCAGAACATATGAAAGTTACGTTCGGCAGCCTGCGGTTGATTGAGAAATGAGAAGTGCACTCCGCCACCCGTCCACGGCTGATATCTCGGGTCGAACATATCTATAAATCCGAATGGTCCGTAATCGAGGGTAAAGCCGCCTGCGGCACAGTTGTCGCTGTTGAAATTTCCCTGACAGTAGCCAACACGGATCCAGTTCGCCACCAGAGAGGTGAGGCGTTTTCGAAACTCACGTGCCAGCAAGAGCACTTTTTCCTCTGTAGGCAACTGCGCATCGATGACGTCACTGTACTCACGATCGATCAAGTGCAGCACGATTTTTTCAAGCTCCTCCATCGCTTGTGGATGCTCATTTTTACGCGCACGGCGGCCGAAAAGTTCCAGTTGCCCCACACGGATGAATGAAGGGGCAACCCGTGTGGTGATAGCAACCGCCTCATCGATCATGACTTCGGGGTCTCTTGAGTACGATCCTTTGGTAAACCATGGCCGCCTGACCGTCTCTGTTCTTGAGGTATAGAGCGTCAAAGAGCGGGATGTCGGTACGCCCAGAGCATGCATATGCTCTTGTGCCAAAAACTCACGAATACTTGAACGCAGGACGGCACGACCGTCAGCACCCCGGCAGTAGGGCGTTCTACCGGCTCCTTTAAGCTGCATCTCCCAACGTTTTCCGTTGATCACGGCTTCAAGGATGGAAACGGCACGGCCATCACCATACCCGTTGCCCGTCCGAAAAGGACACTGCTCGTAGTACTCCGTTCCGTAGATGGAAAGTGCATACCCTGTTGCCCAACCGACCTTTCGCATCGGCTCAGGCAAGTGCGAGGTATCGCCGGAGAACATTCTCATAAAATCCTCTGATTGTGCCAAGCTGTCGGCAAAACCCAGTTCACTAAAAAAGTTCTTACTGTGCACGATGTACTTGGGATTTTCAATTGCGGTAGGATTTACGGGGACATAATGCCCGCTGAAGACTTCTCTCGGCGCGTGGTCGACACCGTCTGCTGTTGCTTCAGGATCAGGGTTTAATGTATCCATGAGAGAATAATCCGCCAATGTTGCGAGATCGCAGAGCGTCTCTACTTCTGCAGAGGTTTTATTTGTTGAGTTCATAGATCTTCCTTATTTTAAAAACGTACACGTATTTGAAGATTGCAACAAGCATGTCCCTATATCATTGAGTTGCACGTATCAATCTTCATCTTTCTTCGGCACTATATCAGATGAAACATAAAACAAGTGCACCAATGGTAGAGCTATTCAGCCTATTCAGACACCTATTTCACTTGTACCATATCAAAAAGCTTCTTATTCTGACTGCGGAGAGGAAGCATAATCTCCCATTACCTAAATAATACTTTAGTGCTTTCAAAAGTTAGAGATATTTCAGATATACTCTTTATACTAAAATTTCAAAGGTCATTATGTTCTTGTGA
>DSDW01000136.1 GCA_011048515.1 Campylobacterota bacterium
CGATCAAATTGGATCAGGAAAAGTCTGATTTGGACGGATTGCGTGTGACGGTAGATGATTTGGGCATTGAGGTAAACTTCTCTAAGCAGAGAGTTAAAGAACAACTTATCGATTTCATCAAGAAATCATTGTAGTTATCAAATAGAAAGGAGTAGCAGTGGCAAACAAATTGCAAGCAGATGAGATTAGTTCGATCATCAAAGAGAGAATTGAGAACTTTGAGATTGATGTTAATATCAATGAAGTTGGTAAAGTAGTAGGTATCGCTGACGGTATCTCAACAGTGTATGGTCTGAACAACTGTATGGCTGGTGAAGTCGTTGAATTTGAAAACGGTGCAAGAGGTCTTGTACTCAACCTTGAAGAATCAAGTGTCGGTGTCGTTGTACTTGGTAAAAGTGCAGGGATCGTAGAAGGTATGAGTGTAAAAAGAGAAGGTTCACTTCTTAAAACACCTGTAGGTGATGCGCTTCTTGGTAGAGTAGTTAACTCACTGGGTGAGCCGATCGACGGTAAAGGTGCGGTTGAAGCAGCTGAGCACAGATTTATCGAAGAAAAAGCACCGGGGATCATGGATAGAAAATCTGTTCATGAGCCGCTTCAAACCGGTATCAAATCAATTGATGCACTTGTACCGGTAGGTAGAGGACAGAGAGAGCTTATCATCGGTGACAGACAGACTGGTAAAACAACGCTTGCGATCGATACTATCATCAACCAAAAAGGTCAAGATGTAGTTTGTATCTATGTTGCGATCGGTCAAAAACAATCCACTGTAGCGGCAACTGTCAAAAAGCTTGAAGAGCATGGCGCGATGGATTATACGATCGTAGTCAACGCTGGTGCTGCTGACTCTTCTGCAGCACAATTCCTTGCACCATACGCAGGTGTAACAATGGCTGAATACTTCAGAGATAACGGAAGACACGCAGTAATCTTCTATGATGACCTTTCTAAACATGCAGTAGCATACAGAGAGATGTCTTTGATCCTTAGAAGACCTCCGGGCCGTGAAGCATACCCAGGGGATGTTTTCTACCTACACTCAAGACTTCTTGTGAGAGCAGCAAAACTTAACGATGAGCTTGGTGCCGGTTCAATCACTGCGTTCCCTATCATTGAAACACAGGCAGGTGACGTTGCGGCATACATCCCGACAAACGTTATCTCTATTACAGATGGTCAGATCTTCCTTGAAACAGACCTCTTTAACTCAGGTATCAGACCGGCGATCAACGTAGGTCTTTCAGTATCAAGAGTTGGTGGTGCTGCACAGATCAAAGCAACAAAACAAGTTTCCGGAACATTGAGACTTGACCTTGCGTCCTTTAGAGAACTTCAGGCGTTTGCTCAGTTTGCTTCTGACCTTGATGACCATACAAGAGCACAGCTTGAACGTGGACAGAGAATGGTAGAAGTACTTAAACAAGGGCCATACGCTCCAGTACCGATCGAGAAACAAGTAGTGATCATCTTCGCTGGTGCAAACGGTTTCCTAGATGATATTCCGGTAGCGTCAGTGACGAAATTCGAGGCAGAGTTGATGCCATTCATGGATGCGAAGTATACGAACATCCTTGAGAGTATCAGAAATGAAAAGAAGATCTCTGATGAAACAGAGGCAGAGTTGAGAAAAGCGTTAGAAGATTTCAAAGCATCTTTTCAAGCGTAAGAAAGGCTGATTATGGCTAATTTAAAAGATATCAAGCGTAAGATTTCGAGTGTTAAAAATACTCAGAAAACGACTCGCGCGATGAAGCTTGTCTCTTCTGCAAAACTAAGAAGAACAGAAGAGTTAGCTAAAAGATCTAGAGTCTATGCAAATAAACTTACTGAGCTTCTCAATGAGATCGCTCAGAAGTTGCAGCAAAACAACGTAGATGGATTGGATAACGTCTTTTTTAAAGATGCGAGCAATCCTAAAGTAGTTGACATTGTTTTTGTTACTGCAGACAAAGGTCTTTGTGGCGGCTTCAACGCACAGACGATCAAGAGAGTGAATAATCTCTTGGCTGAGTATAAAACACAGAATGTAAAAGTTCGTCTTAGAGCAGTAGGAAGAAAAGGGATTGACTACTACAAGTTCAATAATATTGATATGTTGAACGAGGTAGTCGGTCTTAGCTCTGCACCCAATTATGAAGATGCAGCAGCCCTGATCAATGAAATTGCTGACTCCTATGTAAAAGGTGAAACAGACAAGATCATCATGGTTCACAACGGATATGTGAACATGATCACTCAGGAAGTAAGACAGGCTCAGGTACTGCCGGTCGATCCTTCTACATTGGAACTTGACAAAGTTTCAACTTCAGAACTTGAAGTTGAGCCTGATGAAGATGATGCACTTCTTGAAGCATTGGTGAAACGTTATATAGAATACACAATGTATTATTCACTTATCGATTCACTTGCTGCAGAACACTCTGCACGTATGCAGGCGATGGATGCAGCGACAAGCAATGCAAAAGAGATGGTTAAAAAGTTGTCTGTACAGTACAACAAAGCTAGACAAGAAGCGATTACTACTGAACTCATTGAGATTATCAGTGGTATGGAATCAATGAAATAAGAAATAAGAGGAGATGTAATGACAGGTAAAATCGTACAGGTCTTGGGTCCGGTTATTGATGTGGATTTCACAGCAGACTACCTACCGGAGATCAATGAAGCGTTAGAAACATACTTTACTGTTGACGGTAAAGAGCAAAAATTGGTGTTGGAAGTTGCAGCACAACTTGGTGATCACAGAGTAAGAACGATCGCTATGGATATGAGTGAAGGTTGTGTGAGAGGTCAGGAAGTAAAAGCAACCGGAGATTCTATCAAAGTACCGGTTGGTGAAGAGGTTCTTGGGCGTATCTTCAACGTTGTAGGTGATACGATTGATAATGCCGGTGATGTGAATGCAAAACAATACTGGTCAATCCATAGAGATCCACCGCCATTTGAAGAGCAGAGTACAAAGACTGAAGTTTTTGAAACAGGTATCAAGGTTGTCGACCTTCTTGCGCCATATTCAAAAGGTGGTAAAGTTGGTCTATTCGGTGGTGCGGGTGTTGGTAAAACCGTCATCATCATGGAGCTTATCAACAACGTTGCGATGAAACACAGCGGTTATTCTGTATTTGCCGGTGTTGGTGAGAGAACACGTGAAGGTAACGACCTTTACCATGAAATGAAAGAATCAAACGTACTTGACAAAGTTGCACTGTGCTACGGACAGATGAGTGAACCACCGGGAGCAAGAAACAGAATTGCATTGACTGGTCTTACAATGGCTGAGTACTTCAGAGATGAGATGGGCCTGGATGTTCTTATGTTCATCGACAACATCTTCAGATTTGCTCAATCTGGTTCTGAAATGTCAGCACTTCTTGGACGTATCCCTTCAGCAGTTGGTTACCAGCCGACACTAAGCAGAGAGATGGGTGCACTTCAAGAGCGTATTACATCTACAACAAAAGGTTCTATTACTTCTGTTCAGGCAGTATATGTACCGGCGGATGACTTGACTGACCCTGCGCCGGCTTCTGTTTTTGCTCACCTTGATGCAACGACAGTATTGAACAGATCGATTGCGGAAAAAGGTATCTATCCTGCAGTTGACCCATTGGATTCAACTTCAAGAATGCTTGACCCGCAAATCATCGGTGATGAGCACTATGCAGTTGCTACGGGTGTTCAGCAGATCCTTCAGAAGTACAAAGACCTTCAGGATATCATTGCGATCCTTGGAATGGACGAACTCTCTGAGGATGACAAACTTGTTGTACAAAGAGCAAGAAAGATCGAGAAGTTCCTTTCACAGCCGTTCCACGTTGCTGAAGTATTTACAGGAAGCCCTGGTGTCTATGTTACACTTGGTGATACTATCGAAGGATTTAAAGGTCTTATCGAAGGTAAATATGACGAGATGAACGAAGCTGCATTCTATATGGTAGGAAATATGGCTGAAGCTATTGCTAAAAACGACAAGATCAACGCTAAGTAATCCTTAGCGCTTGTCTACTAAAGGATTATTATGGAACTTATGAAGCTTGAGATCGTTACTCCTAACGGTGTGATTTTTGATGGTGAAGTCAAGCAGGTTACTTTACCGGGTAGTGAGGGTGAATTTGGTGTTTTGGCTCATCATGCTACTCTGGTCTCACTACTTGAAGCAGGTGTAATCGTTATCGAGAAGGCTGATTCAAGTGAAGTAGCGGTGGCTATCAACTCTGGATATGTGAAGGTGGATGAAGAGAAGACTACATGCATCGTCGATGGTGCAGTAGCAATCTCTGGTGATGATACAGATCTTGCCAAAGCACTTGAAGAAGCAAAAGCGTTGCTCAAAAGTGCAGAGTCATCTAAAACTGCTATCGCGTCTGCGGTGAGCAAAGTTGAACAACTTGCCAAGACGCTATAACCGTGGGCTCTCTTCTAACTTATTTCATTGAAAGCAGTGCAATTACGATCTTTGTACTGCTTTTGCTTTCAGCATATTTCATCGCAGCATTCTGGGTCTTTTTTGACAGATACTATATTCTACGTAAAAGAATCGAGACAGAATCCAAGTCTCTCAAAGCACTCTATACAGGGCAATCTAACAGTGCTCATACCACCTCATTGATCTATACTTATCTGTCTCGGGTAAATAGACCCAATAAAGCGATACTTGAAGCGGCATCTTCTGATGCTGTTCGTGTTTCAACAAAAGGTTTAACGATACTTTCGATCATTGCCTCTACTTCGCCATTTATCGGTCTTTTCGGTACTGTAGTGGGGATCCTTGAAACATTTACAAACTTAGGCAGTCAAAACAGTGCCTCTTTGAGTGTTGTAGCTCCTGCGATCTCAGAAGCGCTTATCGCTACTGCTGCCGGTATTGCCGTAGCTATTTTTGCTTATACATTTCATCTTTTATTGAAGCGTAAAGCATATGAACTTTCATCACTTCTCTCCTCACAGGCAGAGGTGATTTTGTCTCAGACTCACGAGGAGTAGTCAATGTTCCAATGGGATGAAGATCCGGATTTGAACATTACCCCGCTGGTTGATGTGATGCTCGTGCTTATGGCAATATTGATGGTGACCGCACCGACGATCACCTTCCAGGAGCAGATCACCCTTCCTCAGGGTTCCAAGACGGTAAAAGTTGAAAAGCCAAAAACACTGACGATCCGTATGGACAAAGACCAAAAGATCTATCTAGGCAATGATAGCTATAAACTTGATACATTCGCAGATGATTTTGTCAATCAGTCGTCCAAACTGGATAAAAATGCTGAAGTCTATATCCGTGCTGATGAGCGTCTCTCCTACAAAGATGTCATGTACCTGCTTAAAACAGTCAAAGCAGCGGGATTTGAGAAGGTATCTCTTATTACCCAATGATGGAACATAGACTACCCCGGTATTTGGCCGGTTCACTTGCATTTGGTATATACTTTCTTGTTATTGGTCTGCTTGTTTACTACTTCAATACAAAAAGCCGTCAAGAGAGTGTACACTACGTTAAGAAAAATGAAGAGCGTATCCAGGTGGCTTTTTCAACACCCGAGAAGAAAAAGAGTGATATGCCACAACCCAAAAAGGATGTGACTCCAAAAGTTGAGCCGAAACCGAAACCGAAACCTGCTCCTAAACCGAAACCTGAGCCGAAATCTGTTCCTAAGCCAAAGCCTAAAGAAACAGTCAAAAAACCTGTAGAGCAGAAGAAGGTGATTCAGGAGAAGGTGGTCAAGAAGGTGATCAAAGAACCGGTCAAAAAAGATCAGAATGTTACTCGGCCCAAAAAAGTGAACAAGCCGCAAAGCCTTTTTGCCGATATCAGTTCGAGCAGGCCCAATGAGACGAAAAAGGCGGTTGAGAAGCCGGTAGAAAGAAAACCGAATCTTGACGTGATAAAGGTCAAAGAGAAGAGCAGTGCTTCAGAACTTGTCTCCAGTTCATTGAAGGTTCAGCAGAGCAGTGACAGAGGAGTTGAAAACGCATACCTGGCACAGATCGAAGAGAAGCTCAAAGGATGGCCGGCACAGAGCGAGTATGCCGGGGAGAAAGCAAGGGTGATGCTCGAAGTAGAGCCTTCGGGAAGTTTTACTTTTAGAGTCATTTCTGCCTCTAGCATCCCGGAGTTCAATGAGGGGTTAAATACCTATCTTAAACAACTTCAGCGCTTTGGATTTGGACCGCACAAAGGGAACAGGTCCTATAAGCTTGATGTCGAGTTTATCGCTACGGAGTAGTGTAACGTTAACAAACGCCTATTGATCCGATTCACGATTCGTCTCCGTGAGAGTAGTATAGCGTTCCGCCTCCCCACTCTACGCTTTTTTTGCAGCTTTCAATTACGACAGTATTCAACGTTTAGCTTATCTGTCTCTATCCAGCGATGCTCTCTCATTTATTTGATAAATGGACCACGAATATATCCCCATGGATTCATGTGAAGTTCCATCTCATTTCCGCTTTTATCCTTTATAACTACCCAGTACATTACTCCCATTAGCATTCTTTCTTTTTCCATTTTTGTAATGGTGAAACCTTTGAGATGTTTGCTGACAAATGATTCAAACTTCTCTCTAGCTTCTTTTTCCGGTATCACATTATACCCGCCATAATGCCCACGTTTATGATATGTCCCACACTCTTCACAAAACTCATAGTTTCCAGGCCCCGTCGTTTCATATCCAGATCCTCGCATATCATATTTAGGCCCTATATCCGCCGGAGACTTTTGAGCTTCTTCCGCCATGATAGTCATTGGCAGAGTAAAAAGTGCTATAATCATTGTTGCCCGTTTTAACGTATTCATTATTAATCCTTTCATCCGAGTTTTATTAACTTTAACTATTTTTTGTGTAATCTATATGTACTTTTAACGTGTTTTGAACGGGAAAGGGTTGTGCATAAAGTGATATAGTTCCCTGCAGCAACAATTTATCTTCTTCATATGTATACGAAATCTGTTTATCAAGGTCGACAAAGATGAGTTTGTTTGCTTGTATGTTCCCCACAAAATCTTGAAGAAAAGAATAATTGTCTTAAGGATCAATACTGTAGGTATCATCATACACTGTTCCAATTTCTAACTCATCATCTTTAAAGGACGGATACCCCATCACTTCTACTGTAGTGCCGACTTCTGCCCATGCCCATAGTCTTTGGGCAAAACCGTTTTTCATACGAATGCACCCATGCGAGAGGGGATACTTTTTCACTACACCAAGATGCATAGCGATACCATCATAGGTAAGGCGGAGCATATAGTTCATCTTCGCTCCGCCATTAGGTTTAGGCCAGAGATTTGATCTGTGGTATTTCTTCTTCTCCAGTACTTTAAATGTCCCTGTAGGAGTACTGTGCTCTTGTACTCCCGAAGAGACAGCTCCCTTGAACACTAACACTTCATCCTCATACGCATACGCACGCTGTTCATCAAGGTCAACAAAAATGAGTTTATTTTTTGCATAGATATTGGTACTAAATAGCAGTAGAACCCATAATAGTAACACTCTCATAGGTTAATTATAGCATAGCATGAAATGATCTATTTACTGTTGTGCTGAAGAAGCACCGCAATCAGCAATAAGTGAAAGAGGTGCTTTTTGATCGGCGCTCAGTAGTCTGGAGGCAGATCGACAATATCCCTTAACTCACGATACTCTATCCCATGGGTTTGGGCAACTGGCTCATTGGTGACAAATCCTCCTGCGACATTGACTCCGCTATAGATGGCCTGATCACCCATGACCGCTTCACGCCATCCAAGATCGGCAATGCGTCTGGCATACTTTATCGTCGCATTGGCCAGCGCCTGGGTAGAGGTCATCGGGTAGTTCCCCGGAATATTTGTCACACAGTAGTGTAACACTCCATCCACCTCAAATACGGGATTTTCATGTGTGGTAGGCCTGGAGGTCTCAAAGCACCCTCCCTGGTCGATGGAGACATCCACGAGAATAGAGCCTTTCTTGCAGAGTGGGAGCATCTCCCTGGTGATCAGTTGTGGCGTTTTCTCACCTGTGATGTAAACTGCCCCGATGACAATATCTACGGCAGGAAGTATCTTTTCAAGGTTATAGCGGTTGGAGTAGACCGTGGAGATATTTGCAGGAAGAGTCTCTTCAAGTCTTACCATGGAGCTTCGGTTCCTTCCCATGATCAGGACATCTGCACCCATACCTGCTGCTACCTTCGCGGCACTTTTGGCAACCGTACCGCTGCCGATGATGAGTACTCTTGCCGGTGTAACTCCGGTGGCACCGCTGATCAGTACACCGCTTCCATGGTTATGGGCTGAGAGGAAGTAGCCCCCGACAAGAGGTGCGACCTCTCCCGCGATCTGGCTCATCGGGTCTAGTAGGGGGAGCGTACCATTTTCCTGGAGTGTTTCATAAGCGATGGCTATCACCTTCTTCTCCTGCAATACCCCGGTAAGTTCCGGTACGGGAGCGAGATGGAGATAGGCAAAGAGTATCTGACCAGGCTTCAAAAGATCATACTCTTCAGGCTGAGGCTCTTTGACCTTGATGATCATTTCGCACTGAGCATAGATCTCCCTGGGGCTTTGGACGATAGAAGCCCCCGCCTCGGCGTAGTCACTGTCGAAGAAACCGCTTTTTTCACCCGCACCTTTTTCGATATAGACCAGGTGTCCACTCGCGACCAGCTGCTCCACCCCCGAAGGGATCATCCCTACACGGTACTCTCTGGTCTTGACTTCTTTGGGTACGCCGATCTTCATTTTATTGGGTTTTACTGATAACCGTTCTGGCAATCGGATTGGCTCTGAGACGCTCGACAGGAATTGGTTTGGAAGTCTCTTCACAGATACCGTAGGTTCCGTCTTTGATCTTTGATAGAGCATGATAGATCTCTTGAAGCTCAGCTACTTGCCGTTCCAGGAGTACACGGTCATTGTCATTGAGTGTTTCAAGGGATGCCAGGTCTTCCATATCATTGATCGTATCATCTGTGCTGACATCGAACAACTCGCTTTTGAGTCTTTCAATATTTTCTTGAGTATGTTTCAATCTTTCAGTCAATAATGCTTCAAACTCTTTGAAGTCAATATCTTCTCGCTTTTTCATATTTTACTCCTTTGTTCTATTTAGGTCAGTACCTGGGTGACTCTTCTTTCACTTCCGTCCAGTCACTCAGGTCATTGGGGTAATTATCCAATTGATTTTCGAAGCGATCCCATTTTACGTGATTCGTGTCAAAGGTAGCAACATCCTTAGCTGCAGATTCGGCATTTTCATAGACACCGAGCAGCTCATCTTTTATCCATAGCTCATATCTACAATGTCCAACTTGTTTGATCGTGAATGTTCCAACGGGTGAATTATAACGATAAGCCTGCATATTTTCTCCTTTCTTTTGTATATCATATCATAAGTAGAACCAAAAGAAAAAGCAAATCAAAAGTTTTGATTTTGGATCTAAAAAGTGCTGAAATTATGATAAAATTCTACGGATATTTTTTAATGCAGATATTAACCTTTGCCTGATACAATATACCAATAATATTTAATAATTCGAGGGACGTTTGTGAGACGATTGTTACTTCTATGGACCGTATGGTTCACTACAAATCTTTTAGCCGTGGATGCGACACTCAAGATCGAAAAAGATGTTGAGCAGCGTGCCCGTATCGCCTTGGTAGACGGCTCAGCGGAACATCATGAGAAATTTTTTGACATTCTGCTTTCAGACCTGAAAATTTCAGGACACTTTTTGGCTGACGGCAACGTGTACAAAGGTAGTTTTAGCGATGGGTTTATAGACCCAAAACTGAAAAGCCGGGATTACCTGCTTAAGTACAATCTGCAGCTTGGGAGCGGAACGACACTCTATATCCGTTTGTTGCGAGGTGCTGATGGTACGGAACTCTTTAAAAAATCCTATAGTATCCCTGACACCGCAAAGATGCCGTTCGTAGCGCATAAGGCGATCAGTGATATTAATGCTTATCTGAAGTATCCGGATATTTCATGGCTCAATCGCTATGTGGTTTTTACTCGCTATGCAGGCAAACAAACAAGTGAGATTGTACTGGCAGACTATACGTTCACCTATCAAAAACCGATTATACGCGGTGGGTTAAATGTCTTTCCAAAGTGGGCTGATGGCAATCAGAGAACGCTTTACTATACTTCATACAAAGGAGTGCTGCCAACACTTTACAAAATAGACATATATACAGGTAATAAGAGTAAAATTATAAGTTCAGAAGGAATGCTTGTCTGTTCGGATGTCAGTAAGGACTACTCGAAACTACTTCTCACAATGGCTCCGCATGGACATGCTGACATTTATGAACTGGATCTCTCTACAGGTTCAAAAAAGAGGGTAACGGACTTTCACGGAATAGATGTAAACGGGAAGTATGTGGATAACGAGAAGAGTATTGTATTTATCTCCAACAGGTTGGGGTATGCCAATGTCTTCAGAAAGGCTATTGATGCTCCTGCTGTTTCTCCTGTCGTATATCATGGGCGCAATAACAATGCCTGCGATACGCACGACAATAAGGTAGTGTACTCAAGCAGGGAGTCATCAAGCAGTTTTGGCAGTAATACGTTCAACCTCTATTTGACATCTTCACGCGGAGGAGATACCAGACCCTTGACGACCACAGGAAGCAACCAGTTCCCAAGGTTCTCACAGGATGGTTCGGTCGTGCTTTATATCAAACAGAGTAGCCGCGGCAGTGCGATAGGGTATATCAACCTTGCCAGCTCACAGAGTTTGTTATTTCCAGTAAGTATCAATAAAATACAATCAATTGATTGGTAAAAGGATAAAAAATGATGAAAAAAATCTATGTTTCTACAATTGCACTGCTGATGTTGTCAGGGTGTGCACAAAATACACCTGATGCAAGCGGAAATGTATCGGATGCCAATAGAATAGGGTCGGATACCATTTCGATTGATGAAAGCAATATGATGGAGGATGGATCCGGTATCAATTACAACAGCAGCAGTGATGGCTTTGTCAGTGTCTACTTTGATTTTGACGGGTACACTATTGCCTCATCCATGGAGAATAGGGTAAGACATAATGCAACAAAACTTCAAAGTGTAGGGAGCAGACAAGTCAAACTGGAAGGGAACTGTGATGAATTCGGTACGGACGAGTACAATTATGCTCTGGGACTCAAGCGTGCCAAAGCAGTAAAAGATGCATTGGCAGATCAGGGTGTGAACACATCGAATGTTGTGATGGTAAGCTTTGGTGAGAGTAGTCCGGTGTGTAGTGATCCGACCGATGAGTGCTATGCACAGAACAGAAGAGTTGACCTAAGGTTGGTAAGATAATTCATGTTCAGAAGACTGATACCTTTTGGCCTCTCATTTATGATATGCACCAGTGGGGTTATAATTGCTGAACCTTCTGCCTATGATATCGACAGTGAGAGTCTTCGTCAATACTATGAGGAGGATGTTTCTGCTGTAGAGACGGCATCTATGCCTCAGCAGCAGCCGACTCTTGCTTCTCTGAGACGTCAGTTGCAAAGACAAAATGAGAGGATTGACGGACTGACTACGCTGGTAGAGGGGTTAAGTGCGCAACTTTTCGAGCTTCAGCAGCAAGGTCATGCAGTTTCCCCTTCCTCAAACACTGACAATACGGAATTGCTGAGAAAGCTTGGAGAGATGATCGACAAGATCAACCGCAGCTATGTCAGCAAAGAAGAGCTCCGGCAGATACTTGCCGGAATGGATGGAAAGCCTGTACCATCAATTAAAACGACTACACCACCAGCGGAGAAGAAAGTACCGCTGAACACGCAGGATAATGCGGATCTCTACAAAGAAGGGGTAAGACTTTTCGGCCAAAGGCAGTATGATGAGGCGAAAAAGCGATTTGTCATTACTGACGAGAAAGGCTATAAACCTGCAGCGTCCAACTACTACCTCGGAGAGATCGCTTACTATACCAAACACTATGAAGATGCGATCTTCTATTTCAAAAAGAGTGCCGGATTATATGATAAAGCAAGCTATATTGATGTATTATTGTTACATACGGGTATAGCATTGGAAAATACCGGTAAGAAAGATCAGGCAAAGCTTTTTTATCAAAATATTGTAGAGAACTACAGCGGACACAACTCTGCAAAGATAGCAAAAGAGAAACTAAAGAAACTCTAGGAGGAGAGGATGAGATATATTATACTGATAGTTATATCTCTTACTACTCTTCTTCATGCTGAACATCCTCCTCCCCGTGGTAAAGCAACATTCCCACTATCAAAAACTTCATTTAAACTGATGGCTAAAGATGGTTTCAAAACAGTTGATTTAAAAGGACAGAAATTTATCGTGGTCTCTGTCAGGGAACACGGAAGTGACGGACGCTTTTATGCTGTCAATGAAGAGGGGAAAGTGTGGAAGTCCGGTGCGGTAACGTCCGGTGCGGAGAAGTACCGGAGCCCCTCCGGGATATTTACCATTTTTCAGAAAAAACGATTTCATATGTCGACAGCCTACCCTGACCCCAGCGGAGTGAACAATATGGACTATATGATGAAATTTACCCGTTTTGGTCATGCCCTGCATAAGGGAAGCGTAGACTGGATGTCCCACGGCTGTATCCATATCGATCCCAAGGATGTGGTAGAGCTGTTTGACTGGACAGACTATCGTACAAAGGTTGTGGTGACTCGACACAGTTATATGCCTTTTGCTTTGGGGGATCTGCGTGTGAAACGTGTAGAGATAGATAAAGCAGCAATATTCCCATCCAATATTATAGAAGCAATTTTTTCTGGCGAGTGAAGCAGGCGTATAGGCAATCAGCCTGATTTGATCGAGATTTCCCTTAAGCGTTAGTAAAGTTTGCTTAGTTACAATACTCCAAATTTAATATGAGGAACTTTTATGACAATTACAAATGAAAACTGCGTTGTAGGTATCGAATACGAAGTAAAAGAAGCCGGTACGACTGAAGTAGTGGATAGCAACAAAGGCGGAGAGCCGCTGGAGTTCATTATCGGTATGGGACAGATCATTCCCGGTCTAGAAAACGCACTTGTTGGTATGAAAAAAGATGAGAGCGGGGATATCCTTGTGAAAGCAGCAGATGCATATGGTGAAGTGAACCCTGAAGCGCAGCAGACACTTCCTAAAGAGCAGTTTGAAGGTATCGACCTTGCAGAGGGAATGACACTTTACGGTCAAGGTGAAGGCGGACAGACGGTACAGGTAAAAGTGAAGTCTTTTGATGACAATGAAGTCACAATCGACTTTAACCACCCGCTGGCAGGAAAAGATCTTATGTTCTCAGTAAAAGTACTTAGCGCAAGAGAAGCGACTGAAGATGAGATGGCTACAGGTGTTGTAGGCGGACAATCTCACGGTGGCGGACACTGTGGTTCAGGATGTGGTTGTCACTAAGAATAACTCTCCTGCACCTGCCCATCGGCAGGTGTATCCTTCCTCTCTTTCCTTTGTATCATTCTCCCTATTCCGTACTTGCCAGCACTCAATAAAAAAGATAAAATTCGCTGCAAGGAGTAACTATGAATATAAAACCTGAGTGTATCGTCTGCCTGATGAATCAAGGGTTGAAAGTTTCCCGTCTTTTGCAGCTTGATGATCGCCAAAGCAAAGAGGTGCTGGATACGACAGCAAAAATAGTTCTGGAACACGATATGGATGTGACACCCCCTCAGATCGCTGATGTCATCTACCGTTCGATCAGTGAGATCACCGGATTGGATGATCCTGTTGCTGTTTCTAAAATGCAGGCCACTAAGCTGGCTTTGTCTGTGGACAAGCGATTGGTCAAAAGTATCGAAGATGCCACCAAATTTTCCGTGATCGGCAATGTGATCGATTTTGGTGCGCAGGAGCAGTTTGATCTCAATGAAATGATCGCAGATTATTTTCATCACCCTTTTGCGATCAACGACACGAGTATTTTCATAGAAGAGTTGGAGAATGCAAAAGAGATAGTCATCATAGGTGACAATGTAGGTGAGCATATTTTTGATCAATGGCTAATCGAGAAGATACTGGAAAGGTATGATGTGCATGTCAACTACTTTGTCAGAGGAAAACCGATCATCAATGATGTGACACTGGAAGATACTGAAATACTTCAGTCATGTGCAACCGTGATAGACACAGGGGTTGGCACACCCGGCTATGATCTCTCTGGGGCCAACAGGGAGTCTCTTGAAATCTTTGAGAAGGCGGATATCGTAATCTCCAAAGGGATGGGGAATTTTGAAAGTCTTTACGGTGAAACCGAGCGAAGCATCTACTACCTCTTTACCGTGAAATGCAATGTAGTGGCTGAACAGATCGGACAGCCTGTAAAATCAATGATCTTTAAAAGAGTGTGAGTGATATTTTGTATGGCAGATGACGCAGAGATGCATTTTCTGCCATGAGAAGAGAGTATCGGCTTGTAGCCAAAGTTGGAAAGTCGGGGGCTAGTGCCCGCCCATTACCTTCTCGATCTCTTCAGGCTTGTCATAAACACCGAAACGGTCGATAATAGTCTTGCTCGCTTCATTTTTACCGATCACTTCGACCTCTTTCCCCAACTTGCGCAGTTTGATGACCGATTTGTCCAGGGCGTAGACTGCTGTAATGTCCCAGAAATGGGCACGCCTCACATCGATGACAACTTTCTTTACCTCTTCTTTGTAATCAAAGGCATCGGCAAAGCGGTCGGCGGAGTTGAAAAAAACCTGCCCTACAAATTTGTAAATACGTGTCTGACTATTTTCGTCAAGCTCCTTCTCCCAGTACATGAAGTGACTGATTTTGTTGGCAAAGAAGAGCGAGGCGAGCAGGACTCCAGAAAAGACACCCAGAGCGAGGTTATGCGTCGCAACGACGACAGCAGTGGTGGTGAGCATGACGAGGTTGGTCGAAAACGGCAGGGTTTTAAGCCCTTTGATGGACGCCCAGTTAAAGGTAGAGATGGAGACCATGATCATGACTGCCACCAGCGCAGCCATAGGGATCTGCGCAATCAGGTCGCTCATAAAAACGACCATGATGAGCAGCAGTACTCCTGCTGTGAAGGTCGATAGGCGCCCGCGTCCGCCGGACTTGACATTGATAACGGACTGCCCGATCATTGCACATCCTGCCATACCGCCGATAGAACCAGAGGCGATATTGGCGATCCCCTGTCCTTTGGCTTCACGATTCTTGTCACTGTCGGTATCGGTCATGTCGTCGACAATGGTTGCTGTCATGAATGATTCCAGCAGTCCTACCGCTGCCAGCGCTGCAGAGTAGGGGAAGATGATGGCGAGTGTTTCGAAGTTGAGCGGTACGTCAGGCCACAGGAAGACCGGCAGGGTGTCAGGCATCTCTCCCATGTCGCCGACGGTGCGTACATCGATGCCCATTGAAACGACAACGAGGGTGAGTACGATGATAGTGACCAGCGGTGAGGGGATTAGCGTCCCTATTTTCGGAAGATAAGGAAAGAGGTAGATGATCGCCAAACCAGCTGCAGTCAAAGCGTAGACATGCCAGGTGACGTTGGTCAGTTCGGGCAGCTGAGCCATAAATATAAGGATTGCAAGGGCATTGACGAAGCCGACGATGACGGTACGTGAAACAAAACTCATAAAGATTCCGAGCTTCAGGTAGCCTGCGATAATCTGCAGCACTCCGGTCAATATAGTTGCTGCCATCAGGTATTCAAGTCCGTGTTCTTTGACTAGTGTGACCATCAGCAGTGCCATGGCACCTGTGGCTGCCGAGATCATCCCGGCACGCCCACCGACAAAAGAGATGACGACGGCAATACAAAACGAGGCATAAAGCCCGACTTTGGGATCGACCCCTGCAATGATAGAGAAGGCGATCGCTTCGGGGATAAGGGCCAGAGCGACGACGATGCCCGCGAGCAGGTCGCCACGGATATTGCCCAGCCACTCCTCCTTGCGTGAGAGTAACAGCATAGTGTTTCCTTTTGGTTTAGATGTTGATGTATGAATTATGCATTAAAATGGTCTAGTATTTACCCTGATACAGGTAAAAAGCGAATTATATCTTTTTGTCTTTAATTAAATTTGGGAAATAGGACGTTAGGCGGGGTATTTCTAAATATTTTGAACGAGAGTTTCAGTCAGCAAAAATATCATTGAGTGATATTGACATAACACAAAGCGTAGATCTGCACTTTGCGTTATGAGAGAAAGCAAAAAGGTTATTTCACCGGTGCATTTTTTGGGTCGTTCGCTTCAGCCAATGCTACCAACCCGCCTTTGAGTACATGTACTTTTGTGAAACCGATCTGCTGGAGTCCCATTGCCACGATCGTAGCACGTGTTCCAGAGTGGCAGATGATGATAAGCGGCTGGTCTGTGGGAAGTCTGTCCAGGTTGGCTTTTTCAAAGAGCTGTTCTACCGGAATATGCAGCGCATTTTTTGAGGAGAGCGATACAATCGCATTTTCACCTGCTGTTCTTACATCAAGAAGTGTAAACTTCTCCTTGTCCCTGAACATCTTCATCACATCTTCACCGGTGGTAAACAGTTTTGAGTCAGCACAGGCTTGTTGTGTCATATGCGAATAGAAAGCATCCAGGTTTTCTGCCTTTGTCGCATCATAGGCAGAGGCATTCAGTGCAAAGAGTGCAACAGCAAGAGAAGAAATCAGATATCTCTTTAACATTCTATATCCTTATAATATTTATTTTATGGGATTATATATTGAAAACCTTAATAGCGCTTTAAATAAAAATCGCTATCAAAATGATTGATTTGGATGAGAGAAAAGCGTAAGTCATCAGCGCATAATCTAAAAATGGTAAAATTACGAAATATTATTTATAAGGATATTCATGTCAGTTAAATGTGCATTTTTATTTCCGGGACAGGGATCTCAGGCTGTCGGTATGGGACAGGACTTTTTCAATAACTCAGAAGTAGCAAAAGAGATGGTCGCGGATGCCAGCGAACGTACGGGTATCAACTTCGAGGAGCTGCTTTTTACGGAAAATGAGATGTTGGAGAAGACAGAGTACACCCAGCCAGCGATTCTTCTGGTCTCTGCGATCGCACATAGGCTGTTTGAAAATGAGATGCCGATCAAGCCACACTATGCGATGGGGCATTCGTTGGGTGAATTTTCTGCGCTGGTAAGTGTGGGAGCGATCGATGCGATCGATGCAGTAGAGCTTGTGAACCTGCGCGGTAAACTGATGGCTGAAGCGTGTGCAGGGCAGGATGTAGGTATGATGGTCTCTCTCGGGCTTGCTGATGAGGTCGTTGAAGGTATCTGTAGAGAGCAGAGAGATGCCGGGATGAAAGTATGGCCGGTAAACTACAATGCCGAAGGGCAGATCGTGATCGCCGGAGTGAAGTCTGACCTGCAGAAGCTTGAACCGATTCTCAAAGAAGCAAAAGCAAAAAGAGCGATGCTGCTCAATATGTCCGTAGCGAGCCACTGTCCGCTTCTGGAAGCTGCTACAGCACCGCTGGCAGAGAAGCTTACCGAAGTGCTGAGAGATGAGTTCCATGCCCCGGTGGTTTCCAACGTGACCGCTGAGTACTACAGCTCCAAAGCTGAAGCGCTTGAGCTTTTGCCAAAGCAGTTGACTTCACCGGTACTCTATAAGCAGGCGATCGCCAAGTTTGATGATGAGGTAGATTGTTATGTGGAGTTTGGCCATGGCGGTGTGCTCAAAGGACTCAACAGAAAAGCAACGAAAAAACCTCATTTTGTGGTCTCGGATATGGAGTCACTACAGCTGGCGATCGATGAGATCAGCAAGCTGAACTAATACCAGGTAAGGATAATTATGCCCAAGAAGATTGCTATCATGGGAGCGATGCCGGAAGAGATCGCACCGCTATTGGAAAAACTTGATCATGTCACGACATGTGTCTATGCGTGTAATACCTACTATGAAGGAACCTATAAGGGCAAAGAGGTTGTTGTCGCTTATTCAAAGATAGGAAAGGTTTTCGCTACCTTGACGGCCACAGTGCTTATCGAAAAGTTCGGGTGTGATCTGCTTCTTTTCAGCGGTGTGGCAGGGGCAATCAGCGATGAACTGGCTATCGGTGACCTGATCATCGCTGACGGGCTCTGTCAGCATGATCTGGATATCACGGCATTCGGTCATCCGCACGGTTATGTCCCTGAAGGGGAAGTCTGTATCCCTACAGATGTAACGCTCAGAAATATTGCCAAAGAAGTAGCAAAAGAAAAGGGCTTGAAACTCAAGGAAGGGGTGATCGCTACGGGAGATCAGTTCGTAGCGAACCCTGAACGCAAAGAGTGGATCGGCAAGACCTTTAATGCCCATGCTCTGGAGATGGAAGGTGCATCGGTAGCCGTGGTATGTAGTTCACTGAACGTACCGTTCTTTATCATGCGTGCGATCAGTGACAGTGCGGATATGGATGCGGGATTTGACTTTGATGCATTCTTGGAGAGTTCTGCAAAGACTTCAGCAGATTTTGTGATCAGTATGGTTGAAAAGATAGATCCAGATGAACTATGTAGACATTCTGTTTGTAATCACAATGATTAAAAAAATAAAGGCGTAAGTTGGGTAGAAGAGACGATTTTCCGATCATACCGATGAGCAAGAAGCTGCTTAAGGTCATTGGCAAGACCAATGCCGAGTTCAGGCTCATCGGTGAAGGTGACAGGGTACTGGTAGGGTTAAGCGGAGGGAAAGACTCACTGGCACTGGTACATGCGCTGAAACATATCCAGCGTAATGCGCCCTTTGACTTTGAGTTTGAAGCATGTACGGTGAAGTATGGGATGCCTGATGAACACTACGACTTCCTCTCGGCACATTGTGCGCAGTACGGTATCAAACACACGGTCTATGATACCAATATCTTTGATGTGAGCCAGGATGCGATACGAGAGAACTCCTCTTTTTGTTCCTACTTTTCCCGTATGCGAAGGGGAGCGCTCTACAGTTTTGCTGAAGAAGGCGGCTTCAATAAAGTAGCTTTGGGACATCACTTTGATGATACGGTAGAGAGCTTTTTTATGAATATGTTCTACAATGGTACGATGCGGGCACTCGCTCCGATCTACAAGACAGGCAGAGGTTTCCACCTGGTCCGTCCGCTCATCCAGGTACGTGAGTCACAGCTGAGAGGGTTTGCCATGGATAACAACCTTCAGGTAGTCGGTGACGAAGCCTGCCCTGCGATGTTGAAGGATGTCAAGATGCCGCACGCCAGAGCCTCTACGAAAGTATGGTTGTCCGAGCTTGAAGCGAAGAATCCGGATATCTTCAAGAGGATCAAGGCCTCTTTCAAGCATATCCATGACGATACCTTCCTTGACCCGGAGCGTTGGGATAGGGATGATATTTGATTATGCTATAATGCATAAAAAAGGAGTAGGTATGAGTGCCATAAAAGATGAAGCATATAAAATGATAACAAATCTGCCGGAGAACTGTACCTATGAAGATATACAGTATCATCTTTATGTGATAGAGAAGATACAAAAAGGGAAAGAGAGAGCTGCTACTGGAGAGACACTTTCGCATGCAAAAGCAAAAGAGAGAATGTCCAAGTGGCTCTCTCGATAGTCTGGTCTGAAGAGGCGTTGGAGGATATAGAATCCATCGCTTCCTATATCGAAAAAGACTCTCCCGTTTATGCCAGCTCTGTCGTTTCAAAGTTTTTTGAAAAAGCTGAACTTCTGATAGAAAATCCAAAACTCGGCCGTGTTGTTCCTGAGTTCTCTGAAGAGAGCCTGCGTGAGATATTTGTTTACAGTTACAGACTGATCTATGAATTGAAAGAGAGTGAAATCGTGTTTGTTGCTGTAATTCACGGGAAAAGATTGATAGGGTAAAGCCTCGAATGCGTAGCCATGAAGGCATGAACCTTTGCCGCCGTCATTCCCGATGTGACTGGTAATCCACTGATAAAATCATATACTTTTAACATACCGTTCATGCTGAGCTTGTCGAAGCAAAGTGTAGCTATAAAGATATAAACCTTTGCCACCGTCATCCTCTGGCTTGACCGGGGGGATCCACACGTTACATTACAGAGAACTTTATATCTCTCAGTATCCATATCTCTAGATTCCCGATCGAGCCGGGAATGACAGAAACCTACCTCCATTCAAATACTAAACAAAATCCGTTATAATTTATCTACTACAACTTAGGGGGAATTGCATTGGAACTGGTTTATCTTTGGGTTGAGGATTACAAAAACATTCATAAACAGGGGTTTAACTTCTCTCCTCAGTTTCATTGTGAGTATGATGAAGAGAAGAATGAGCTTACGATAGAGGAGAATCAAGACAATATTCCAGATTTTTTTGGTGAGAATATTTTACTCGTTCCACCTCTCCTGAGATGGAATGCATACTTAACACGACAACTGTAAAATATTTTTTATATCAATCACTCTGAGTAGGAATGAAAAGAAAATAGCAGATCATACAACCTTTTGGTAGAATACGTTTCAGATAAACCAATTAAATTGATATGAGAGCCATGAAAACCTTCACAGTAGAAACCAAAAACCGCCTGGACAAAACCCTGGCCAACGAATTGGATGTCAGCCGCAACCAGATCGAAAAACTGATCAAGGACGGTCTGGTATCCGTCAACGGCAAGACGATCACCAAGCCCAGCTTCAAGGTAGAAGAGGGTGACGAGATAGTGTATGAGTTCAAAGAGGCTGAGAGACGAGAGGCAGTGCCTGTGGACTTTGATGTCGAGGTGATCTACGAGGATGAGTACCTGATGGTCATCAACAAACCCGCAGGGCTTGTGGTGCATCCTGCTCCTTCAGTCAAAGAGCCGACTTTGGTGGACTGGCTGATAGAGCGGGGGATATCACTCTCCACGATAAGCGGTGAGGAGCGCCATGGGATCGTACACCGTATCGATAAGGAGACGACCGGGGCACTGGTGATCGCCAAGGACAACAAGACCCATGAAAAGCTCAGCGAACAGCTGCAGGACAAGAGCATGGGGCGTTACTATCTGGCCCTCATCGACTATACGCTCAAAGAGGACACCATTGTAGACAAGCCCATCGGGCGCAACCCGAACAATCGTCTGAAGATGGATGTCGTACCGCACGGAAAAGAGGCAAAAACAGCTTTTGTGAAGCTAGCGCAGAGCTCATGCGATACTGAGCTGATCGCTGCTAAACTTTTTACGGGGCGTACCCACCAGATACGCGTGCATCTGAATGCTCTGGGGCGCCATATATTGGGGGATCATTTATACGGTTTTAAGAGCAAACGGGATAAAATTTCACGCGTAAAGCTGCACGCGTATCTCCTCTATCTGACTCACCCTGTTACGGGAGTGAAGATGGAGTTTGTCGCTCCGCTTTTTGAGGATATGCAGGCGTATCTGGCAAAATATTTTGAAGAAAATGAAATAGATAAGAAGATCGACCCTCATACTCTTGGCGACCGTTTTACTAAGATTTAACGGTTGCAGCGGTGTTGTGCGGGGGTACCACGATTGAAGAGCGTGATCCTTTTTTGTCAAAACTCCGAGACCTTAAAGCCTTTTACAGAGAAACACTATAGGTTTCGAGTAGGCAAAGATCACAGAGAACAGAGTAGATGGGGTCAATGTCTATTGATGGACAAGAGAGGCATATTGCTATGATCTCCAATGCCTATGCCAAACATTTTGTCGATACACAGGTCAAGCTCAGACTCTAAACACACAAGGAAAAAGATGCCACATATTAAAGTCAAACCATTTGACGCTTCTATCGTAGAGGAGAAGATACCGGAAAGTTCGTTGCTTACTTTTCGCGCAAAAGCAATAGGAGCCGATGAGGAATTGTGGGGAGTAGAATTCGGCGGTGAAGAGTTCCTGTTGCAGTACAAACCAGACAGCAATGGTGCCGCTCAGCTCAAGTACGACAAGGTTACCAGGCCGCTGAAGGTCAATCTTCTCAAAGAAGCATTGGCCAAAACAGCCGAGGAGCTGAATCTAGAGATAAAGAGTTCTAATATCGCGATCTCTCATACCAAAGCGCCGTTGGCTTCGGAGTACTTCAAGAAGATAGAGGATTTTGAAACGGTAGCGTACCCGAAGGAGAAGCTCTCTGTTGAGGTAGGGTTTGGCAGCGGGAAACATCTGCTCTACCAGGCAAAGAAAAATCCTGACACCCTCTACATCGGATTGGAGATCCATACCCCATCTGCGCAGCAGGTGCTCAAACAGATCGAACTGCAGGGGCTGGACAATATCTGGGTGGTCAACTACGATGCAAGGCTCTTTCTGGAGATGCTGCCTTCCAACAGTTGTGAACAGATCTTTGTGCACTTCCCGGTACCGTGGGATAAAAAGCCCCACAGAAGAGTGATCAGTCCGAGTTTTCTTGAAGAGTCGATGAGAGTACTGCGCAAGGAGGGGAGACTTGAGCTCCGTACGGACAGTGATAACTACTTTTGGTATGCACTGGAGACCTTCTTTGGGGAGAGTGTACCGAAAACACATGTAGAGGTGCGCAAGAATGAAGCACTGGAAGTGACCAGTAAATATGAGGCAAGATGGCTCAGGCAGGAAAAAGATATCTATGATGTCTATGTAAAGTGTCTCACCCACTCCGAACCCAAACCCTTAGAGATAGACTTTAATTTTAATGGTGTAGAATATATCCAGGGTATAGAGGAAAAACTCTCAAAAAAAGCGATGGTATTTGACGGGTTTTTTATACATTTTGAACGTCTTTTCAAGATCGGTGATGAAAAACTATTGATCAAGTGTGCATTCGGAAGCTTTGACCGGCCTGAACATAAATATATACTTATGGGTAAGGAGGGATGCAGGTATTTTGCATCCGTACCGGTGAAAACCATGGTCAATTACATGGCACATCAAAAAATGAGAGAGATATTTTTAGAAGGAGAGTTAAGTGTCTAACGTTATCAATGCCTCCAATTTGACATTGACTTATGACAATGGAAGAAAGGAGGTGATCACAGATGTCAACTTTACGGTTAAAAAAGGAGAGTTCGTCTTTATCACAGGTCCCAGCGGATCGGGAAAGTCAACACTTCTCAAATCGCTTTACGGAAGGATCAAACCCACTTCCGGAAATCTTGTGGTCGGCGGTGTGGACCTTGGGCATGTAAGGCCATCAAAACTTCAGGAACTTCGTACCCATATGGGGATCATTTTTCAGGATTTTAAACTGGTCAATGAATGGACCGTGTCAAAAAATGTTGTTTTGCCTTTAATGATCGCCGGTTATTCACTTGATGTGCAGAATACGCAGGCTCACAGACTGCTGAAACATGTCAAACTCACCGAGCATGCAGACAAGTACCCTCTTGAACTGAGCGGCGGGGAGCAGCAGCGTGTCGGTGTCGCCAGAGCTTTGGCAAAAAACCCTGTACTGATCCTTGCAGATGAGCCGACAGGGAACCTTGATGACTACTCATCCAATGTGATATGGGATCTGATGGAGAATGCCTGTCAGCAACTTGAAACTACGGTACTGGTTGTTACACACAAAATACCTCAGGTATTTTCGTTGCCGTACAGGCACTTTATTATCGAAGGTAAGGGTGTATATGAAGTACATTAAAAATCATCTGATGTTTATTCTGCCTTTGATGGCGATCTTGCTGGGTATCGAGTTCTATCTGGTCTTTGATCGTGCGACAGATACGTATGAAAAAGGGCTTCAGGAAGGGTATTCGATGCTTGTGGTGACAAATGACCCGATGGAGACCGATGCATTCAGGGCACTCAATAGACATATCAGCAAAAGCGAACCTATAGAACGCGACAAGATCGTCTCCAAGATCGCTCAAGGTGTCACAAAAGAGGGCGAGGAAAAGATCCTGAAGTCATTGCCCTATTTTTATAATGTTCACCTGGATGAGTATATCAGCACAGAAGAGCTGATAGGGCTCAAAGAGGATCTTGAGAGAAGTCCGCTTATCAAAAAGGTCGAAACATTCGGAAGCAACTACGAATCAAACTATAGGTTGTTCACTTTTATCAAATTTACGTTAAAGATCTTTATCGGATTTATGACAGTGGTGAGCCTCTTTTTGATCATGAAACAGATGGAGATATGGAAATATGCACATAAAGAACGTATGCAGATCATGGAGATCTTCGGTGCGCCATTGATGCTGCGAAGCGGTGTACTCTTCAAGGTTGCGATCGTAGATGCGATCGTTGCTACACTGATCGTCAGCAGTATCTTCCTCTATCTCAAATTTCAGTGGGCCGTACACAGCGGTATAGAGATCATGGTTGAAAACAGAGATTATCTTTTCCGTGTCACAGACATAGGTGTTTTACTGGCTGCTGCGTTATTGATAGTGATCATTTCGGTCTATTCAGTCGTATATAGTGCCAAGGGAGTGGAGGAGTGAGGCTGATCATCCTTTCGTATTTGATGGTGTGTTCATTTCTTTATGGTGCCACCACTGTAGAGAAGATCAAAGATTCTGAAAAGGGTTTAAAGGCTACTTCAAGCGAGAAGAAGCAAACAAGCAGAAAAATTGAGAAGATCGCTGAAGATATCAAAAAAGCTGAAAATGATATTGTTTTCCTTGAAAAAAAGATCGGTCAGCTTCAGTCGGAACAGGATCAAACGGAAAAAGCCTATACACAGCTGAAGAGTGAGCTGAGTGAAGCAGAGAAGGAGCTTGATCAGATTTCTGCTGAGATCAAAACAAAGCGTGAGACTTTTTTATCCTTGGCTACCGAACAGTTCTCAGTGATTTTCGCATTGCAACAGTCAAAGATGGCGACTCGTGACTCTGTGATCTCGTATGAAGTCTATAAGGCTTACCAGACGTATAATAATGCGGAGATGGAATCCCTGAAAAATGATATTATCAGTTTGGAAAAAACACAAAAAAACAAACGTGCTTTACGCGACAAAACCCAGAAATCCCTCTCTGAGATTGTTGCAAAGCGGAAAGATTTTATACAGAAGAAAAAAGAAAAAGAATCTTATGTGAAGAGGTTGACGGAGGATGAGGAGAAGTATCAAAAGAGGTTTAACGATATTGTAGACAGACAAAGTATGCTTCGTGATACGCTTGCACAGCTCAATATTTTGCATCAAAGAGAGGTAGAGGAGGCAAAGCGTGCCGCAGAGGCAAGAAAAGAAGCGATACGACTGGAAAAAGAGAGGAAACGGAAAATAAGACTCGCCCAGGAGAAAGAGCGTGATGCACAACTTGCTCTCATGAAAGCCCAGACCAAAGAGGCGAAACAGGCAGCAGAACGTGCCGCCAAGGAAGCCAAAACAAATCGTATGGCAGCGGAAAAACAGAGTGACACGGTAAGAAAAGTGCACTCCTCCTATAAAAAGGGCGATACCTATGCCTACAGGGGGAGCAAGACGATCTCGCCTATCAGCGGCGCAAGAGTGGTTAAAAAGTTCGGAACCTATGTTGATCCTGTCTACAACATTAAGATCTACAATGAATCCATTACGCTTCAGGCACCGCATCAAGATTCAAAAGTCCAAAATGTGCTAGACGGAAAAATCGTTTATGCAGGTAGTACCAGTATGCTTGGGAAGGTGGTAGTGGTGGCACATAGCGGAAAACTGCATACCGTTTATGCCGGCCTTTCGAAGATCGCACCGAATATCCAAAAAGGCCGTAAGATCAAAAAAGGGTATGTTGTGGGAAAAGTGAACAGCAAGCTGATCTTTCAGGCGACAAAAAATTCCAAACATATCGATCCGGTCAAACTCATTTCCATATGATGATGAGAGGATAGGGAGAGGTTGGTTGTACAGCGGTTTAAACCCAACCTAAACCTCTTTTGGATATAATCGCGAAATTCTATAAAGGGCTACGAGTGGCAAAAAGAGTATTAGTAAAGTTTTCTGGTGAAGCATTGGCTGGTAAAGAAGGGTATGGTATTGATACTCAGATACTTAAATTTATTGCGAGTGAGATCAAATCTCTGATCGATGCCGGTGTCCAAGTCGGTGTTGTGGTCGGCGGCGGAAACATCATCCGTGGAGTCACTGCCGCATCCGACGGTATCATCACGCGTACAAGTGGTGACTATATGGGAATGTTGGCAACAGTGATCAATGGTGTAGCGATCCAGGAAGCGCTTGAGCATATCGGTGTAGAGACAAGACTTCAGACTGCAATCGATATGCAGGAGATCGGTGAGGCATTTATCGTAAGACGCGCAAGACGTCATCTTGAAAAAGGCAGAGTGGTGGTTTTTGCGGGAGGTACGGGGAATCCATACTTCACAACGGATACGGCTGCGACATTGAGAGCATCGGAGATCGGCGCTGATATGTTGATCAAAGCCACAAAAGTAGACGGCGTGTATGATAAGGATCCAAACAAATATCCTGATGCGGTAAAACTTGATACAATCAGTTATGACAAAGCACTTGAGGATCATATCAAGGTAATGGATGATACGGCGATCGCACAGGCAAAAGACAACAAATTGCCGATCATTGTCTGTAATATGTTTGAAAAAGGTAATCTTCTCGCGATTATCAATGGTGATACCAGCCTCTGCTCAATCGTTAAGTAGGGCTTTGAAATAAGGTGTCCTAACAGCCTTTAGAGGTGTGTTAGACAGTGAAGCGATAAACAGTAAAAGGACGAAGATGAGAACAGAAGTATTGACAGCAAGAGCAATGGAAAAAGTAAATCACGATAAATACCTTTTGGCAAATGCGGTAGGTAAAAGAGCCGAAGCGATTTCCAATGGAGCAACACCGAAAGTAGATGTAGATATGAAGAAGATGAAAGCGACTGATATTGCACTTTTGGAGATTGCTGAAGGTAAAATCGAAGTAAATCTAGAGGAGTAGGCCTCTTGAACGCTTTTTTGGAAAAAGCCAAACATATCAACACGATTGAAGAGGCAGAATCTCTTCTGTGGGAATATGTACCCTCTCCTCAACCCAGTACCAAAAAAGCGTTGGAGCTCTCCTCTAAAGCACATGAAGGGCAGTTCCGCAAAAGCGGTGAACCTTACATCGTTCACCCGATCCTTGTCGCAGCGATCACTGCTGCCTTCTCCAATGATGAAACGATGGTTCAGGCTGCACTGTTACATGATGTGGTTGAAGATACTTACTATGAGATAGAAGATCTGGCGGATGTGTTTGGCGAAGATGTTGCGCACCTGGTGGAAGGGTTGACCAAGATCGTCCAGATCCGTGATGAAAAGCTGGTATCATCCGCTTCGGATGAGCGGCTGATCAACTCAGCACTCAGTTTTAGAAAAATGCTGATCGCATCGATCAAAGATATCCGTGTATTGGTCATAAAACTCTGCGACAGACTGCACAATATGCTGACGCTCGATGCCCTGCCTCCTCATAAACAGAAACGTATTGCAGAAGAGACCTTGGTAGTCTATGCCCCTATTGCACACCGATTAGGTATCGCCAGAATGAAGAATCAACTGGAAGATCTGAGTTTCTACTATATCTATCCGGATGATTATAAACATATCGATGACTATGTGAAGTCAAATGCGCAGAACCTTCAGCTCAAACTGAATGCCTTTATCCAGAAGGTGACAGAGATGATGCTCAAAGACGGATTTGAAGAGGGGGAGTTTGAGATCTTCGGGCGTATGAAACACTACTACTCTACCTATCTGAAAATGCATAGAAAAGGGGTGAGCATAGAAGAGGTGCTTGACCTTTTGGCGATCCGTATTATCGTCAAGAAACCGATAGAGTGTTATCAGGTACTTGGCCTACTGCATCTTGGGTATACGCCGCTGATCTCACGTTTCAAAGACTATATCGCCGTACCCAAAGAGAACGGCTATCAGACGATCCACACGACACTGTTTGATGAAGAGGGGATCGTAGAGGCGCAGATCAGAACCGAAGAGATGCACAAGCTTGCAGAGTATGGCGTCGCTGCACACTGGAAATACAAATCCGGGGGTGAAGGGATCAACCTTGAATGGCTGGAAGGGCTCAACTACACCAACGAATCCATAGAGGAGTTCTATGAGCTTGCCAAGTGTGACCTCTTCTCAGAGGATATCACCGTATTCTCGCCAAAAGGGGACTACTATACATTGCCTAAAGGTTCAGTGGCACTGGATTTTGCCTACCTGATCCACTCTGAAGTCGGTGCTAATGCAGTTTCCGCTATGATCAACAAGCGTGAGGCTCCGCTGTTGACTGTTTTGAAAAACGGTGATATCGTGAACATCGTCAAAGATAATACCCCGCATCTGCACTGCAGCTGGCTTGATACGGTAAGGACTTCCAGGGCCCAGGAAGGGATCAGAAGTCTCTGCCGCGCAAGGATAAAGGAGGCCAATACGCTGAGTGCCTACAATATCCTGGCCAATCTTTTCAGTCAGCCGAGTAGACAGATGAAGGCATTGGTTGAAGAGATAGGGTTGCAGGATACCATACACAAACTTCCACTGAAGATTGATTATTATAAAGAGACGATCCGACAGGTTGCGGACTTTTTGGGTAAAAAAGAGTTCCGCTTCTGGGAACTGAGGAGAAAAGGGTATAAGAAGCCTGTGTTCAAAGAGATAGAACATCTTAAGTTCTTTACTAACAATACGATTGATAGCGTAGAGTTTGATTACTGCTGTCATCCCAAAGTAGGTGATCAGATCGTAGCATTTTATAAAGAGAACAAGGCAGTTGTTCACCATAAGTTATGTAAAAAAGCCTATGCCCTGATGAAAGAGGGACATCCGATGTTGTATGTGAGCTGGTCAACATCAAAACTCTCACGCTATCGTTTGACACTGGGGTTGCAAAACAAAAAAGGAGTACTTGCCGAACTGCTTCATAAGCTCTCGGATCTCAATCTCAATGTGATCAGCATAGAGTTGGGAATACAGAGTTCTGACACTGCGGAGTATTGTCAGATTGAAGTAGAGAGTGATCAGCCGAACAAAGCGATATTGGCAGAAAAAATTTCACAAAAATTCAAGCTTATCGAAATAATTAGCCTGGATGATGCATATAACAAATAAGGACAGAGATAGATGATAACTAAAGCACTTGAAGAGATTCGCAGAGGTACTGCCGAGATCATAGACATGGAAGCCATTGAAAAACTGGTAAAACGTTACTATGAGACGGGTGAGACCTATACAGTGAAAGCAGGATTTGATCCTACTGGAGCTGATCTTCATTTGGGACATACGGTATTGCTTCAAAAACTCAAAATCTTTCAGGCGCACGGCGGAAGAGTACAACTGCTGATCGGAGACTTCACTGCAACGATAGGCGATCCTACGGGTAAAAGTGAGACAAGAAAAGTACTGGACCATGCGACCATCATGGCCAATGCAAAGACCTACCAGGAACAGGTCTTTAATGTACTTGAGGAGAGCAAGACTACCGTTGTATACAACTCAAAGTGGCTTAACGAACTGGGGGCGTCTGGACTGCTTGGGCTGACGACACTCTTCAACGTAGCCAGAATGCTTGAACGTGACGATTTTGAAAAACGTTTCAAATCGGGGCAGAGTATCTCTATCTCCGAGTTCCTTTACCCGCTTCTTCAGGGATATGACTCTGTCGAGCTCAAATCAGATATCGAGATCGGGGGAACGGACCAAAAATTCAATCTTCTGATGGGAAGACATCTCCAAAGAGCGTATAATGTAGGGAAAGAGCAGGCGGTACTGATGATGCCTATCCTTGAGGGACTGGACGGTGTACAGAAGATGAGTAAATCTCTGAACAACTATATCGGCATTACAGAGAGTCCTAAAGATATTTACGGTAAAACACTCTCTGTTTCCGATGATCTCATGTGGCGCTACTATGAACTGCTGAGTGAAAAACCGCTCGATGAGATCGCGCAGTTGAAAGAGGATGTCAAGAACGGTACAGTTCACCCGAAAACAGCCAAAGAAAATCTAGCTTTGGAGATAACTGCTAGGTTCCATAATGAAGAATTGGCTAAACTAGCCAAAGAGGAGTTCAACTCTGTATTTAAAGCAAATCAGATTCCGACTGATATGGATGAATTTGATATGGAGGATGGTATCTGGGTCTGTCAGGCACTTGTGGATGCCGGACTTGAGCCTTCGACATCGCAGGCGAGAAGAGATATCAAACAAAATGCAGTGAGCATCAATCAAGAGAAGATCAGTGATGATAAACTTAACCTGGGCTGCGGGGAGTATATCCTGCAGGTGGGAAAAAGAAGGTTTGCGAAAGTGAAGGTAAAATAAGTGACATTCAAATCTTTTAAGATCGGTAAATACACGATCGAAAAGCCTATTATTCAGGGAGGAATGGGGGTTGGTATCTCTTGGGACCAGCTTGCCGGCAATGTATCAAAGGAAGGAGGTCTAGGCGTGATCTCCGCTGTCGGTACGGGTGTCTATAAAAATAGAAAATACCTTGATGACAAAGAGATGGTCGGCAAAGACCACCGCCCGCTTGAAGCGATCAACTTCTATTCTTTCAAGGCACTCCAGAAGATCTTTGAAAATGCGAGAAAGATCTGTGGGGACAAACCGCTTGCCGCAAACATTCTTTATGCACAGACAGACTATGACCGTGTGGTAAAAGATGCATGCAAGGCCGGTGCCAATATCATCATTACCGGTGCGGGATTGCCACTGACTATGCCTGAAGCGGCAAAAGAGTATCCCGATGTGGCACTTGTTCCGATCGTATCCACGGCAAAGGCATTGCGTATCCTCTGCCGCAGATGGCAAAAAACGCACAACAGACTGCCCGATGCAGTGATCGTAGAAGGGCCTCTGAGCGGAGGTCACCAGGGGTTTAAGTACGAAGAATGTTTTCTCCCCGAGAACCAGCTTGAAGTGATCCTGCCTCCGGTTGTAGAAGAGGCAAAAGAGTGGGGTGATATCCCCGTGATCGCGGCAGGCGGTATCTGGGACCATGATGATATCGTGAGAATGCTGGAGCTCGGAGCAGTTGCGGTACAGATGGGTACACGTTTCATAGGCACGGTGGAGTGCGATACCAGCGATGCGATGAAAGAGATATTGCTCAATGCAAAAGAAGAGGATATCAAACTTTTCAAATCTCCGGTAGGCTATCCTGCGCGCGGAGTAAAGACACAGTTGCAGGCATCCATAGAAGCGGGTACGGCACCGAAAGTGGCATGTATCTCAAACTGTGTGGCTCCATGCCACAGAGGGGTAGAGGCCAGAGCGGTGGGATACTGTATCGCTGACAGGCTGACAGATGCCTATGATGGGATTGTGGAAACTGGACTCTTCTTTAGCGGTTCCAACGGCTACCGCCTCAATGAGATCATCACGGTCAAAGAGCTTATGGATAAACTGATGAACGGAGAAGAGTAATAGACCATGTTGAGACGGAGTTATCTTCTACTCGTTTTTATCATGACGATGTTCTTTTTTCCCCCCTCTCTTTTCGGTGGAATGAACAGTATGACCAAAGCGATCGTAAGCCAGGGTGAGCTGAAACTTTTTTTTGCAAAACCTCTTGAGAAACAAAAGATCAAGCACTTTACTCTCCCGAACCCTCACCGGGAGATCTATGACTTTATAGATATGAGGCTGGGGCATAGCCGTGTTCCGCTTGGATTGGGAAACAATATTCGTATTGCCCAGAACAATGCCACTACCGTACGGGTGGTGATAGAGAGCCGGAGACCTTTTGAGCCAACAGCCTATCAATCGCTTTTTTCTAAATCAACCTATCACATCTCTCTGCCAAAGAACAGTGCGTATATTCAAAAAGGATCTTCTCCTGCACAGCAGGCTTATGCGAAACCACAGGCACAAAAGACTACGGCTAGACGCCATACAGAGGTGATAGTGATTGATGCAGGTCACGGTGGACATGACGGTGGGGCAATTGCCGGAGGGAAAAGAGAAAAAGAACTTGTTCTTGCGATCTCCAGGAAGGTAGAAAAACAGTTAAAAAAAAGGGGGTATCCGGTCTATCTGACAAGAGGGAGCGACCGTTTTTTAAAACTGGATGAGCGTACACGTATTGCCGATAGAAAAGATGCAAAAGTTTTTATCTCGATTCATGCCAACTCGATTGATAAAAGTAAACAGGATAAAATGGAGGGAATTGAGACATTTTTCCTGCAGAATACAAGAGATGAGCGCTCTAAACGTATTGCAGCCAGAGAGAATGAGGCGGTGCTCAAGGGGACTGATAATGTCAGCAAGCATGTGATCATAGATTCAGTGCTAAGCGGTCCGAAGATCGTTGAATCAAACAAGCTGGCTATCGATATCCATAGGCGTATGATGACCAATGCAAGAACGCTTTACAGGGATGTCAAGGATGGCGGAGTACGTCATGCACCGTTTTATGTCCTGGTCGGTGCAAGCAGACCCTCTGTGTTGATCGAAGTGGGGTATATCTCCCATCCGAAAGAACGCAAGCGTCTCTTCACTACAGAGTATCAAAATATTCTTGCCAAAGGAATCGCCGAAGGGATAGAGAACTACCTCTTTAACCGAAGAAAAGAGATCGATTTTTAAAATTTCCCCTCACTGTTGGCGATCGACTATTTTGTTCGATCACATATCGATCAAAATAGTATTGATCCTGTCGATGATCTCATTGATGGCTTCTGGAAATCTGGCCAGTTCCGCCTCCATCTGTGCATCGATCGTTTTGCCGAGTTCGATATCCTCGAGAAGGTTCAGGTATTGATTGAGAATATCCCGTTTTTTGGCACACTCTTTGCACATCACCAGACTTTCGCATATGCTTTCATTGAGCTGAAGGTAGGTATTTTCAGTCGCATCGATCAGCACTTTGAGATATTTTTTATGCGAGAGATCTTCTGCTGTCAGTATACCACCCAACACGATTTTTACCATCTCGAATTTTGCCTTGATGACCAAAACTTTTTCTTTCATAAACTTCCTCCTACAAAAGTTGTATTATGAAGTATAACCTAAGATAATTAAATTTTAATATACAATATTATTGGTGAAATCTTTTGAAAAGTTTCAAATAAATTGCAGAACTGGGAAGAAAAATGAGGAGGAGCATGAAAGCCAACCCTGTTAAAAGATCAACAGGGTGTTCCAGATAAGGATTTTATGGCTTATTTGTAGTTTTTGATCGCTTTTTCAAGGATTTCGGAAGCAGCTGCTTTGTCTTTAAAGCCTGATACTTTTACCCATTTGTTCGGCTCAAGCATTTTGTATGTTTCAAAGAAGTTTTTGATACGATTAAGTGTATGTTCCGGTACATCCGAGAGGTCCTGGATATTTGCATAGGTCGGGTCAATTTTCTCAGTCGGTACAGCAAGCAGTTTTTCATCCCCGCCTTTTTCATCTTCTGTCAAAAGTACACCGACAAGTCTACATTTGATGTATGAACCTGCCTGAAGCTGATAATCACAAAGTACAAGTACATCTGCCGGATCACCGTCATCAGAGAGTGTGTTCGCTACAAATCCGTAGTTTGCTGGGTAGTGCACAGCAGAAAAGAGCACTCTGTCTACCTCTACGGCGCCTGACTCTTTGTCGATCTCATATTTGATGTTTGAGTTCAGTGGTACTTCGATGATTACTTTTACTTCATCTGGGCATTTACCCGGTCCAATTTTACTAATATCCATGTGAATATCTCCATAAAAAATTTTCGTGATAATAACATAAGGTTTATTTGTAAGAAGTTAAACCAGATGGACCCTTCGGATCCATAGGTAATATATGGCGGTAAGGAGAAAACCGATCGCCAGAGTGAGGGTAATTTTCTCCAAACTTATCCCCCATTTAGCGGCATATCCGATAAACATTGCCGTCAAGACGTTTGAGATCATAAAAAACATATCATTATAGGAGATGATACGCCCCATGTATGCTCGGTCGGTATTTTCCTGTATCATCAGGTAGGTATATGCCCAAAGTGTCGTAGTGAAGAGTCCCACGATAAAAATAGCTATCAATGATATATAGAAATTTGCCTGCAGTTGGCTCCAGGCAATGATCGCAGCACCCTGGGCAACAAAAAAGTAGTGCAGATTGTCTTGGCTAACGATCTTTGAGAAGAAGATGGAGCCAAAAAGCAGGGCGATCGCACGCGTAGCATTCAGCCAGCCTATTGCCAGTGCTACGGCAATGATCTCCTTGTATTTCAGGTCAGCCAGAAGTGTTACAAGTGCGTCAAAACTGGTAAGCCCGATACTTGCATGAAGTAAAATAAGGTGCATTATCTTCGGGTTGCTTTTAAGATAAACAAAACCATCTCTGAACATTTTCCAATTTGACTCGGTATGCTCTTCTTTCTCCAGATCCACCTTTAGGCCAAAGAGAAGCAGGAGTGCCAGTCCGTAGAGCAGGGCATCGAAGATAAAAGCCATATCATACCCCATATAGTGTGTCGCTATGCCTCCGATGGCCATACCTGAAGCATAACACAGGGACCAGATGACCGAATGTATCTCATTGGTGCGCTGAAGCATTTTTCCTTGAAGTATCTTGGGAAAGAGCGTCATCTCGGCAGAAAAGAGTATAGAAGCAGCCGCGGAACGTATAAAGATCAGGAGCATCAGTATCCACACATAGCTCAGTGAGTCTATCAGTATGAAGCCAAGCGTCATGGTGATCTCGACAAAAAGGAGGCTCATCATCAGTTTTTTGAAATCTACCCTGTCCACGACGATGCCGATGACAGGAGCCAGTACAACGGATGGGAGCATACTCATAGCCGCAGTGAGTGCAATCGTCAGTGCATCCGCCCCATATCCGACAATCATGGCAAAGATGGCAACCTGGGAAAACCATGTACCAAAATAGGAGAGAAACTGTATCGCTGAAAGCCGTCTTACGACAGGGTGCTTCAATACTTCTATATACCCTGCCATTTAGATATTGCTCTCATCATGAAGACCGTAGTGTATGCCTTTAAGATCCAGCAGATCGGTATACATTTTAAAGGCACGTTCGGCCAAATTTTTATCATAGGAGGCTACGGAAATGGAAACCCGCCATCCATCTTCATAGAGTTTCGGCAGTGATGAGAACTCTACCTCTTTTGGCATCTGCTCCATAAGGTCAATAAAGATATTTTCCTTGCAAAGCGCGGTGAGGGTATGGCGGTAATAGGTCTGTCTGTTGGGGATAAGTCTGGTTAATATCTCTTCTACCATAGGATGGCTCATTTCAGGAAATCCAGGCATAAAGAAATAACGGTCATCAAGGCTGAATGCCGGCATTTTATTGATGGGGTTGTCAATGAGCTTTGCACCTTTTGGTAGTTCTGCCATGCGAACGGAGTAGGGGTAGGCTTTTTCTCCCAGTTGACCGACGATAATCTTTTTGGCTTCCTGGTGCAGAGACAGTGTCCCGTCTCTCAATGCTATTGCGGCACATCGTCTCGTGTGGTCATCCGGAGTTGAGCCGATCCCCCCAAAACTGAAAAGTACGGCATTGGGCTGTGCAGCAATAAATTTGATCGTTTGAACGATGAGTGCAGGATCATCCTCGATAATAAATGACCCCGTCAGTTTATAGCCTCTCTGCGCAAGTGAGGAGGCAACAAAGTCAAAATGTTTGTCCCGTCTCCGTTGATTGAGTATCTCAGTGCCGATAATCAGTACAAAAAAATTTGGAAGACTCATTCTGTTCCTTTTGAAAGAGCATTTTTTAGCGTATTATAACGAACTCCGCTCTATTTTGATATTGGTTAAAAAATAATCAAGAGGTTCTATATACACGGGCCGCTCTACGCTATACTTTGTTCAGGAGAGAGAATGGATGATTGGCTATCGGCTGGTTTGTATCTACAAGTACCTGAAGAGCCTCCTTATATTTGATTGCATTGATGCACACTTGTCCACTTCAGGTACTTGTAGATACAAATGATGTTTTAGTCATATCCTCCATTTTAGAGAACTCTATTTTGACTACGCTCTTTTATGTTATAATGAAACAAGGTTTTAGATAAAAGGAGCCAGTATGAAAAGTGTAGATATTAAAAAAATCTCTTTGGCATTTGCTTTAGTATGGATGATGGTCGGTTGCGGACAACCAAGCCCAAATACCAAAAAAGGTGCCGTAGTCGGTGCTGCAAGTGGTGCAGTGATATCAGGCGTGACCGGTGGAAATGTCCTGAAAGGTGCTGCAGTCGGTACGGTTGTCGGCGGAACAGTAGGGTATATCTCAGACCAGTAAGTGGGATTTCCTGATTCTGAGAAATGAGACGTTGTAGAGGAGTTGTGATTACTCCTCTATATAGTTTTTGAGTTTTCTTCCGACTTTCGGGTGTTTCAGTTTTTTAATCGCTGAGCTTTCTATCTGACGTACACGTTCACGCGTAACATTGAGCTCTTTCCCGATCTCCTCAAGGGTTCTGTCACTCTCATCTTCAAGCAGTCCAAATCTCATACGGATCACGGCTTTTTCTCTTTCATTCAGTTGATCAAGCACTTCATCGATCTGAAGGTTGAGGTCATCCTTGAGCACAGCATCTGTAGGACTGAGCGTATCTTTGTCCTCAATAAAGTCCCCAAATCTTCCGTCATCCTCATCACCTACCGGTGTCTCAAGGCTCACTGGCTCCTTGGTGATCTTGATGACATTTTTGACCTTGTCTACAGAGAGTCCCACCTCCTCTGCAATCGTTTCAAGATCAGGTTCTCTTCCTGTCTCCTGGAGATGTTTACGGATGATCTTGTTGATACGGTTGATCGTTTCGATCATATGGATCGGGATACGGATCGTACGTGCCTGGTCCGCGATTGCACGGCTGATCGCCTGGCGGATCCACCATGTCGCGTAGGTGGAGAACTTGTACCCCTTCTCGTACTCGAACTTGTCAACGGCTTTCATCAATCCGATATTCCCTTCCTGGATAAGATCAAGGAAGGGAAGTCCGCGGTTGGTATAGCGTTTTGCGATCGATACGACCAGCCTCAGGTTTGACTTGGCCATGCGTGTTTTGGCCTTTTCGCTTTTTGCTTTACCCTGGCGGATCTGGTTGAGTACCTCCTGAAGTTTCTCTTCGCTCAGGTCAAACCCGCCCTTACTTGCTTCACGGGTCTCAAAGAGCTTTTTGATCTCCACATAGGTGCTTACCATGGTAGTTTCAGGAACAGCATCAATGATATCATCTTTATCCATATTGATAATATTGTCCAGAATCTTCTGGTGATTTTTTTTCAGGATGTCATTAAAGAGCGGAAGTTTGTACTCAAGACGCTTGAGCTCTCTTTCAAAACTGTCATCGCTGGTGAGAGCAGTTTCCATAGCCTTCACAAGTTCATTGATCAGTTTTGATGTCGGCCCGAGGTTGATCAGGGCACGCTTAAGGAGCTCTTTTTTGAAAGCGACTTTAAGACGTTCATGGAGGATGACCTCTTCGTCGCTTTCATTTTCCATCATCTTGAGCATCTCTTCACGTGCTTTCATCCACTCTTTTTTGGCTTTCTCCAGCTGTTTGAAGCTGTCTACAACCTGTTTTACTCTGCTGTCATCTTTTGGTGAATTTTCATTCTCTTCGTCATCATCATTCTCGTCATCATCTTTGTCAGAGTCACTGTTCTTGTCATCTTCAAAACTTTTGAAGAGCTCTTTTACCCGTCTTTCACGGTTCAAAAGAGGGCCTTTATAGTTGAGGATGTAGTCGATCAGATAAGGTACGGAACAGATCGCATCAAGGATGATATTCTCTCCCTCTTCAATTCTTTGGGAGAGTTCAACCTCCTCTTCTTTGGAGAGGAGAGGAATTTTCCCCATTTCACGAAGGTACATACGCACAGGAGAGTCGGAACGGCTCCACTCAAGAAGTTCCTTTTCTTTAAGAAGGTCAAACTCCTCCAGCTCTTCTCCTGCGGCGATCTTTTTTTTCGCTTCTTCGATCTTTTCGGCCTGCTGTGTAGTAAGAAGCTTGGCATATTCGGATGAACTTACGATCTCTACTTTATTATCAAGGGATAATTTCTGTATTTTTTTGGCCTGTACAGCGGTAATCTGTTTATTGAACTCTTTGGCGATGTTCTCAAGCGTAATTACATCACCTTTTTTTTTGGATGTAAAGAGCGTCTCTACGCTTTTCATACTGTCTTTTACTGCTGCCATAATTTTCCTTGTTCATGAGAGTTTATAGTTTATTTAGCTCAGTTAATATTAAGGTTGGATTATACCGAAATTTTTCGATAAAAGATAGGGGTAGTTTGGTGATTTCTGTTTTTTTGGCTATAATCGCGAAAATATTTTTTGGGGCGAAGCCTCTTTCTAAGGAATGGATTTTGCAAGGTAAAGTTTGGAAATTTGGTGACAATATCGATACAGATCTGATCATCGCAGCAAGATATCTTAATACTTCTGAGCCGTCAGAGTTGGCAAAACACGTGATGGAAGATGCAGATCCGTCATTTGTTCACAATATGCGTGAAGGTGATATCATCGTAGCAGGTGAAAATTTCGGCTGCGGTTCAAGCAGAGAACACGCACCTATCGCACTGAAAGCAGCAGGTGTTGCGGCAGTTGTCGCACCCACATTTGCACGAATTTTCTATAGAAATGCATTTAATATGGGATTGCCTATCTTTGAACTTCCCGAGGCTGAAGAGATCGAGGAAGGAGATACGATACGTATCGATATGGATGCCGGCGAGATCATCAATGTGACACAGGCTAAAACCTATAAGTTCACGCCGATCCCTGAGTTTATGCAGGAGCTCGTTGATGCAGGCGGATTGATCAATTATGCAAAACAAGAAATCGCAAAACAACAAGCTTAAAAAAGGTTATATAGTATGAGTAAGAGTTATAAAATCGGCGTGATTAAAGGTGACGGGATCGGTCCCGAGATCATTGATGAGGCGATCAAGGTATTGGATGCCGTATCGGTAAAAGAGGGATTTACGCTGAGATATGAGGAGATGCTTTTAGGCGGAGCGGCGATCGATGAAACCGGTGTGCCCCTCCCTGATGAGACGATCCAGGGTGTAAAGAAGTGCGACGCGGTCCTTTTCGGTGCGATCGGCGGACCAAAATGGGACAACCTGGAGAGACACCTTCGTCCTGAAACAGGGCTTCTCGGTCTGCGTAAAGAGATGGGGACATTTGCCAACCTCCGTCCGGCAATGGTCTATGATGAGCTCGTCAATGCCTCGACTCTCAAACCCGAGGTGATCAGAGGTGTGGATATTATGGTCGTGCGTGAACTGACAGGCGGTATCTACTTCGGCCAGCCAAGAGCGATCGAAGGGGATAAAGCGTACAACACAATGGTCTATACCCGTGAAGAGGTAGAGCGTATTGCTGTCGTGGCGTTTGATATCGCAATGAAACGCAACAAGCGTGTCTGTTCTGTTGACAAGGCAAATGTGCTTGAAGTAAGCCAGTTCTGGAGAGAGATCGTTGAAGAAATTGCAAAAGATTACCCTGAAGTGGAGTTGACACATATGTATGTGGACAATGCCGCGATGCAGCTGATCCGTGCGCCCAAACAGTTTGACGTGATTTTGACAGGGAATATCTTCGGTGACATCCTCTCGGATGCGGCAAGTATGCTCAGCGGTTCGATCGGGTTGCTCCCGAGTGCAAGCACAGGAAAAGGCGTGGGGCTTTATGAACCGATCCACGGTTCGGCACCGGACATTGCAGGACAGGGTATCGCCAACCCGCTTGCTACGATCTCAAGCGCCAGCATGATGTTGCGTTATGCGCTTGGTGAAGAGAAAGCTGCGGACAGGATCGATGAAGCCATCAAAAAGGCGCTTGCAGACGGGTATCGTACGGGCGATCTGGGCGACTATGATGCAAAAGAGATCTGTTCATGCAGCGAGATCGGTGATATCATCGCTGATTATGCATCCAAATAATAAGCAGGGCATGAAACGAATAAGGTTCGTTTCACCTCTCTTAATAAAATTGCCGTATCGGCAATTTTATTAAGAGATCGCTATATGGTGTGCAGCAGTTTGCTGCATGTAAAATAATGGTTTTTCTTTTTTCTCTATACTTTTTAGAATAATCTATAGATAAATTATGGTGTTAAGGGTAACATAAATGGAAACAAGAGCAAGGGTTCTGATCGATTGTAATGATGCTAAGGGATTAGTCTATAGGATCTCGAAAGTCTTTTTTGAAAAAGATATGAACATTGACTCCAACCGTGAGTTTGTAGACAAAGACAGCGGGAGATTTTTTATGCGTTCGGTCGTGACAGGGAAGTTTGAACCCCAGGAGCTTTTGGCAGAGCTGAAGGCTACCGTCCCTGAAGAGGCAGATATCAAAGTGATCGTGCCAAAGCCAAAGAAGATCATACTGATGGCCACCAAAGAGTCTCATGCCCTTGGCGATATCCTTATCCGTCATGCGGATGGCGAACTGGATGCGCAGATCGAGTGTGTGATCGCAAACCATGATACCCTTGAAACACTTGTCCGTCGTTTTGATATTCCATTCTTCTGTATTCCTGCTGACGGGATGAACAGGGAGGAGCATGAAGAGAGAGTGATGGAGCTGATCGATACGTTCGAGTTTGATTTCATTGTACTTGCGAAATATATGCGTATCCTGACACCGAAGTTTGTCAAAGCTTATCCTCATAAGATCATCAATATCCACCACTCCTTTCTCCCGGCATTTATCGGTGCAAACCCTTATAAGCAAGCCCATGACAGAGGGGTGAAGATCATCGGTGCTACTGCACACTTCGTGACCGATGATCTGGATGAAGGTCCGATCATCGCGCAGGACGTGATCCCGGTCAACCACCGTATGGAGTGGAGGGATATGCAGCGTGCCGGACGCGATGTGGAAAAGGTGGTACTCTCCCGTGCACTCTCCTATGTGCTCAATGACCGTGTTTTTGTACACGGAAACAAAACGGTCGTGTTCTAATTATGTTTAATATTGTACTGGTTGAACCGATGATCCCTCAAAATACGGGGACGATCGGCCGTTTATGTGTCAATCTCGGCGCCACGCTTCACCTGATCAAGCCGATTGGATTTGATATCGATGACAAGGCGGTCAAACGTGCCGGCCTGGATTACTGGAAGCATCTTGACCTGGTCGTCTGGGAGAATTTCGAGGAGTTCCTTGCGGTACACCCGATCGATGAGCATACCCATATGGCAACGACCAAAACAGAGAAGATCTACTTTGAGGCAAGCTTCAAAAAGGGTGACTATATCCTTTTTGGTTCTGAAAGCAAAGGGATCGACGAGAGGGTATTGCTGGAACATCCTGAAAACTGTATCACCATTCCGATGGGAGGGGCCGGACGCAGCCTCAACCTCGGGGTAAGTGTAGGTATTGTGACCTATGAAGCGCTGCGCCAGAACTATAAGGGTTTTGAAAAAATTACGATACCTAATACACTGAAGGAAGCATAATGGGTTTTGGAGATATCTTTTATATTGTTGCCTTTGTGTTGTTTGCGTTTATGACCTTTGTGATCATCAGAAACTATTTCAGAAGCAAGTTTGATGATGAGGGAAGACGTAAAGATATGAGCGACACACAAGACGAGAATCAATCATCACAGTGATTGACTCCAGCGACCAAAGAGAGTTTATCAAATGTCAGAAATTAAGGAGGAACGATGATCCCCGCTAAGTATCTTCATCACGTACAGGCTTTTTTGCTTTCCGGCATTATGAGTTTTATCATGTCCGGAGCTATTTCGTTTATCAATCTTGGCGTCGTAGAGCAATTTATGGCTATCTGGATCCATGCATGGCTTGTAGCCTGGGCGGTTGCATTCCCTTCGATTTTGGTAGTTTTCCCTGTTGCGCGAAAGTTGGCTCTGAAGATCGCTTCAAAGTAGGGCAGATCTTTTCTTTGGCGATCATTGCTTCCCCTCATTGGGGCATGCTGCGCATGACAACTATACCGGTACCACTAACCCCCTATTTACTTACTTTTGGATAAAATCACGTATTATTATTGATAGTATAGGAATCTAAAAGATGACACAACCACTCCTTATTGAAATCGGTGTTGAAGAACTACCTGCAATACCGTTACTAAAGATCGTAAAAAATATTGAAAACTCCTGGCAGAATCTGCTGGATGAGTATAAACTCAGCTGTGAGTTCGAGTTTATCTATACCCCCAGAAGACTGGTGCTGAAACACAGTGCGATGCCGGAAAAACAAGAAGATCAGACGATCGAACTGATGGGGCCTCCTGTGGCGGCTGCATTCAAAGAGGGTGAACCGACCAAGGCAGCGGAAGGGTTTGCCCGCAAGTGCGGTGTGGGTGTCGGAGAGCTGGGACGTGCTGAAAATAACGGTCGCGAGGTGCTTTTCTTCAAAAAAGAGGAGAAGGGTGCTGAGACAACTGTGTTGCTGCAGGAGATGCTCGAGAAGTGGATCGCATCAATGGCATTTGGAAAGATGATGAGATGGGGGTCAAGAAGCGACGAGTTTATCCGCCCTATCAGATGGCTGCAGGTAAGAATGGGCAATGTGTCTGTGCCGGTAGAACTCTTTGGGGTAGAGAGCGATACGAAAACCTATCTGCACCGTATGGTCAACTATGATGCTGTTGAAGTGCCGAGCATCGACGCCTATGAAAAGATATTGGCCGGTGGTGCGGTAACACTCTACCCAAAAGAGAGGGAAGCGCTTATCCTGGAGCAGTTTGATGCACTTGAAGCGCGTGAAGGGATCTTTATTGAAAGAGATGCCGATCTGCTTGCAGAGGTGGTTGCGATCACAGAGAACCCTAAGGCACTGGTTGGAAAGTTCGATGAGATGTTCCTTGAACTGCCGCCAGAAGTGATCATCACATCCATGAAAGAGCATCAGCGTTACTTCCCGGTATTTGAAGGCGGCAAGATCACCAACAAGTTCGTGGTTGTGAGCAACGCCTATACAGATGACTACAGCAAAGTGATCGCGGGGAATGAAAGGGTACTCAAGCCAAGGCTCGCTGACGGTCTTTTCTTCTATCGGAACGATCTCAAGGCGGGGCTGAGTACTGAGGGGCTGGAGAAAGTACAGTTCCTTGATGGGCTGGGTACACTGAAAGATAAGATCAGAAGAGAAAAACATATTGCGATGCGTCTGCTCGGTCTTTATATGGAGAGAGTGGAAGTCCAGAGCGGCAAAGATAATGTCACGCTTGAAAAAGCAATGGACAGAGCGGTAGAGCTTGCCAAGGCAGACCTGATGAGCGAGATGGTCTATGAGTTTACCGAGCTTCAGGGACTGATGGGCTACTACTATGCCAAAGCGCTCGGCGAAGAGGAGATCGTCTACAATGCGATCAGAGAGCAGTATATGCCGGTGGGTGAGGGTGCGGAGCTTCCAAGCACGCTCTTCTCAAGTATTGTTGCGATGGCGATCAAGCTTGATACGCTTATCGGGCTCTTCAGTATCGGCATGATACCGACAGGTTCCAAAGACCCGTTCGCGCTCCGCCGTGCGGTCAACGGTATCGTGCGTATCGTTACGACAAATAACCTGGGCTTCCATATGGAGGATGTCATCGCACTGCTCAAAGGGGAGTATGCAGCGTTTGATACGCAGCTTCTCATTGACTTTATCATCGAGCGTATCTATAAATCATTCGATGCCAACCCGTCTGTGATCGCCGCTGTTCTTGCTTCGGGAGAGAGAGATATTAACGAGATCGCCAAGAAGGTCGCCGCGCTCAATGAGATCGTCAGCAGCGATGTATTCAAGGAGCAGTTCTCTACCTTCAAGCGTGTGGCGAATATCTCCAAAGATGTAGATCTGGATGCACCGATGAAGATCGATACGACGCTCTTTGCCGAAGATGCAGAGGTGACACTTTACAACGCCTACGAAAAAGTGATCAACGCAACCTATAAAGACTACAAAGAGGAGCTGGATGCGCTCTTCGGCTTGAAGCGCGAACTGGATGCCTACTTCGATGATGTGATGGTCAACACCGAGGATGCAGCACTGAAAGCCAACAGGCTCAACACCATCGGATCTATCTACAAGACATTTAGAGATATTGCGGATATCAAAGAGATCTCAATCTAAATGTCTTCTATCTACGATACCATCATTATCGGCGCAGGGATTGCAGGGGCTAGCAGTGCCTATTTCCTTAAACAAAAAGGAGAAAAGGTTCTTGTCCTGGACAAACAGGGTATCGCAACCGGAGGATCAGGGGCGGCAGGGGCGTTTGTCTCTCCTAAGATCGGCAAGGGCGGGCCGCTTCAGAGTCTGACCAATGAAGCATTTGTATTTGCAAAAAATTTCTACCTGGAGCATTTCCCCCACTGTTATCACCAAAGCGGTGTGGTACGCATCCCCAAAGATGAAGCGGATGCGAAGAAGTTTGCCGAGTATGAACCCCACAATGAAAACAGCTACAGCAGATGGGATGCAGAGAAGCTCAAAGCACACCGGATCAAGGTCCCTTTTGAGAGCTTCTTCTTTGATGAAGCGGGGGCTTGTGATGCGCCGGAGACATGCACGGCGCTTTTGGAAGATATAGATGTTCAGATATGTGCTATTGAAAAGATTTTCTATCGTGATGGATTGTGGGTATGCATTCCCGCTCAGGAGAGTGGGAACGAGGGTTCATCTGCCTATCAGGCGAAATCTATAGTACTTGCCACAGGGTATGAAAATGCGCTTTTTGATATGCGTTATATGGGCGTCAAAGGTACATGGGGAACCCGTGGGGATTTCCGTTCTCAGTTGCCTATGAAAGTGAGCATGCACCAGTCGATGTCGGTCTCTGCCAATATCAACGGTATTATCCGCCTTGGAGCGACACACGAAAAGGGTGTCAAAGAACCAAAACCGTGCGAGGAGCAGCAGGCACTTTCTCTGAAGAACAACGCTTCTGCATTGGTGGATACTTCGGATATGGAACTTGTCGAAATCTTCTGCGGAATGAGAGCAGGGAGCAAGGACTACTTCCCCCTGGTAGGAAAGGTAATCGATGTGGCGACGATGCTGGAGAGGTATCCTGCGATCGTACGCGGTGCGAAACCTGAATTAAAATATATCTACAACCTCTATATCTGCAACGGTCTTGGGGGCAGAGGGTTTGTTTTCGGCCCGTTGATGGGGAAGATGCTGGCCGATCTCGTCGTCGATCAAAAAGAACCGGATCCCCGGGTGAACTCGGACAGGCTCTTTTTGAAGTGGTGTAGAAAATCTCCGGAATTGGATGATATCAGATAGATAGTAAGTAGTAAGGAGGAAGTAGCAAGTAAGGTAAGCTTTTCAATGAAAAGCTTTTATTTTAAAGGTTGACGTAAATCAATCTATGAAAAATACTCCTATCTCCTATCTAGGTATAAACTCCCATTGCTCCCATTGCGGGATTTCACTGATATGGGGGAAGCCGTCCAGGATCTCCTGGGGCTGGAACTTGGGCTTGTAGGCAAAGGCCTTGCACCCTTCTACCCAGTAGCCGAGATAGATCCACGGAAGTTCAAGGATCTTGGCAAGCTGGATCTGGTAGAGCAGCGAGTAGGTCCCCAGAGAGAGCCTCGGATAGTCAGGATCATAGTAGAAGTAGATCGAGCTGATCCCGTCATCGAGTATATCGATCAGATCGACTCCGATCAGTTTGTCTCCATCCATATAGAGTATCTCTTTGCCAAAGTCATGTGCGCCGTCAACAAAGTTTTCAAAATACTCCCTTTGGGAGATATTTCGGTGGCTCCACCCATCTTTTTGGTGTTTGAAAGCATGGTATTTGTTGTAGAGATCGAGATGTGCTCTGGTCATCATGGGTTTCTGGACTATGATCTTGGTCTCTTTGTTGCGGTTGATCACCTTGCGCTGCGATTTGCTCGGCTTGAAATCTGCCACATTGATACGGATACTTTTGCATTCGTTGCACCCGTTGCAGATCGGATGAAAAAAATATTTTCCGAAACGTCTCCATCCCCGGTCGATCACGGCAGTGGTGAAGGTCTTGGAGGCATTGTTGACATATTTGTAGTGCATACGTACGGTTCTGTCAGGCAGGTAGGCGCACTCATAGTCCAACATGGAGAAGTCTGTTGATGGCGGATTGAGTAGATTTTTCTCTTCATTCATTACCGCGATTATACAGAAAATAGTGTAAAATTCGATTGATATTACGCTCTGTTTCCGATGTGGCATTTGTCTACTGTATCAGAGATGCTTCTCTTCTTCTGAAGAGGCACCGCGACTCGTCGCTTTTATTATGAGAACTAAGGTAGGGTATGTTTCTTTATCAACCAACCTCCGGATACTGTTACAACAGCGACTCAATCTTCCTCTATGATTTTATCTCCGGCTTCCAGCCTAAGGGTTCGCTCCTTGATGTCGGATGCGGCGTAGGGATCATTTCGCTTCTTTTGAGTCGTGATTTTCCTGTGAAGACCACGATCATTGACAAACAGCAGAAGATGCTGGAGTATGCGGTGCATAATTTTCATCTCAACCAACTTGAGGTGCAAAGCCATCTGGGAGACTTTACGGAGTTTATGAGCCAAGAGAGATATGATTTTATTGTCTCCAATCCTCCTTTTTATGACCCGAGAGTCACACAGAGCGAGGATACGCACCTCAATATCGCACGCTATGCGCACCATCTGCCCATCGAGGAGTTTATCAGAAGGGTCAAGACCTTTTTGAAACCCAAGGGATGGTTTATTTTCTGTTACGATGCAAAACAGATCGATCTGCTCTTGCATCATCTTAAAATAAATGGTATAAATCCCGAAAAGATCCAGTTCGTACATTCCAAGATCGACAGGGAGTCCAAGCTGGTCATGATCGCGGCGCGTAACAACTCCAGGTCGATGACACAGGTCCTGCCGCCGTTTGTGGTATTTGATGCGCAGAGTGTCTACAGGCCCAATGCACAAAAAGCGTTTGAGAGAGCAGGGACGCACAGTATCAAAGGGGATTTTGCTGGCAAGGAAGCAGCAGATAGCAAGTAGCAGGGAGTGGGTTTGGCAGGCATTGCTGTGCAATGCTTTTATTGGATAAGGTATGGTTTTGGCATTGCCAAATACTGCAGAAAATACCGATATCGGAAATATATAAAAGGAACATCGTGGAACTTCTAAGCGAAACAGGATACGGCTATAAG
>DSDW01000137.1 GCA_011048515.1 Campylobacterota bacterium
CTCGTCGAGGCATTTCAGTCTTTGCCTTCTATCGGTAAAAAAACAGCCATCCGTCTCGCGTATCATGCAGTGATGGAGGATGGATTCGGTGCAATGAAGCTGGCACATGCGCTGGAGACCGGGGTCAATACGATCCAAAAATGCCGCAAGTGTCATAATATGAGTGAAGATGAACTGTGTGCGATCTGCTCTGATCCCTACCGTGACAGCACCAAGCTCTGTATCGTGCAGTCGGCGAAAGATGTTTTGACGATCGAAGAGAGCGGACAGTTCAACGGTGTATATTACGTGGTTTCGGAGATCAGTGATATGGATGAGGCACATCTTTTTTACGCGGTGGAAGGAGTCGAGGAGATCATCTTTGCTTTTCCTCCGAGTATTGCAACCGATACGATGATACTCTATATCGAAGATAAACTTCATGGCAAAGCGATCGAGTTTACCAAAATCGCCCAGGGTGTGCCTACCGGGGTAGAGCTTGAAAATATCGATGTGTTGTCACTTTCAAGGGCCTTGGAATCAAGAGTGAAGACGTAGTCTATTCGATCACCGTTTGCACTCTTTCGTTGATGTAGTTTTGTATGAATTCGCGTACTTCCGCATAAACGAAGGAGTCTTTGTACCCCTCGATCTTACCGCCTGCTGCATTGGGATGCCCCCCGCCGTTTCCGATCACGGCAGCCATCTTTGAGACATCCAGTTTGTTGTTGCTTCGAAGCGAGAAGTTTCCTCTGAAGTTGACATCCATATAGAAATCATACTCTTCATTTTCCACCATGCAGGCATTGCCGATGATCGAAGCACTTCCTATGTTGTAGCCCAGGATGCCTTTTGCATTTTTATAGGTGATGGTCAGACGTTGTTTATCGGCAGTAAGCAGGTTGGTAACATAGGCAGATACAAGATTGTCTTTTGTATCATTTTTCTCTTTGATAAAAAAGCTTTTTTTAATCCGGTGGAGTTGATCATCGAGTTTGATCGGCGCATCCGGTTCATTGATCAGCAGAGCAGCTTCCCGGATCATCGACAGTTTGAATTTCCTGTCCTCAGAGGGGAAGAGAATACGGTTGATCTCTTTAGCGCCGGAGATCATCCCCAGCATTACTTTTCCATATTCAAAGAGCGGATTCTCGCTGACCCAGATATCGATGGCATTGATCGCCTGCACGATAGGAGCGTGTATGTTTTCACTATCAAATCCATAATGCTGCTGAAGCCAGCGGTAGGTGATCAGCGTTGCGCACCTGTTTGTATCAAGCAGATACCACGCAAAACGCTCTGCCGCACCTGCCCCCGTAGCATGATGGTCAAGAAGCTGAAGTTTCGCCCCGATGCGTATCGCCTCTTTTTCGATCCAGTTCCCCTCTTTTGTCGTAAGATTCAGGTCGGTAATAAGGATCACCCGTTCGATCTCCTCTCCCTGGAGGAACTTGTCCTGTTCGATCTTTTTGACGATCTCTTCGAGGCGGGCAGTGACCTCCGGGCCGTAGTTGGCATTGAAACAGTCGATTTTTTTAAAACACTGTTCTGTAAGGTATTGACAGCCGTAACCGTCAAGGTCGATATGTGAGAGGTGATAGATATGCTGCTGCATCATCAGATGATATCCCCAAGCATTAAACCTTCAAGAAAGTCATCTACTTTGCGCTGAAAGGTTGACAAAAATGGCGAAATCGTACAGGTGCCTATACTTCCGTTGGGGCAGGTTGCCGCATACTGTGTACAGTCAAACACTGCCGGTGCTTTGCCTTCTGCTGCAATGATGATCTCCCGTACAGAAATTTCATTCACATCTCTCATCAGGATAAAACCGCCCTGTGCTCCCTTTTTGGACTCAAGAATCTCAGCTCTGGCCAGATTTTGCAGGATTTTCGCAAGAAAGCTTTTGGGGATACAGAGTTCATTGGCAAGCTGTTCTGCGCCGATAGGTTTTTCGGACCGCCTGATCGTATCCAGGGAGAGCAGCGCATACTCTGTTGCTCGTGTTAATAACATAAAACTAAACCTTTTTAATATAATTAGGAGTATATTACTCTATTATAGATTAGAAAAACGAATCATTTTATATTCTTTGATCTGTCTGTCTCTCTTCTAAGTGCAAAATAAGCTTGAGATGCTATTATTGCACTTCCAAAATATTATTTTGAGAAGAATCAAATACCAATCAGGAGGTCAATTATGGCTTTGGATCAGGCGAAAAAAGCAGAGATTATTGCAAAATACGCTAGAAGTGAAAACGATACGGGTTCAACAGAAGTACAGGTTGCCATTCTTACAGAGAGAATCAACTACCTGACTGAACACCTTAAAACAAATAAAAAAGATCACTCTTCAAGACTTGGTCTACTCAAACTTGTAGGACAGAGAAGAAGACTTATGAGATATCTTAAGAACACAGATCTTTCCAGATGGACAGCAATTAAAACTGATCTTGGAATCAGAAACTAATTCTTTCTTTCAAAACCTTAAGCCATCCCATTCGGGATGGTTTACCCCATATTACTTTTTATTTACCTCTTATTTACTATTTATTATTACTTATATATTATACTCATTGTTTGGCTCTATTCTTTCACTGCAAAGTACATATTTGTCGTTATTTTATCGGACGGGGATAGCTCTGTTTTGTAGTTGAGTCTATTTGACTCACATTATACTTGACAAAATATGACTCAATGTTGTATAATATTTTCAAGCATCGAATAAATGATGTATTAATGAATGAAAAAAAAACAGGAGGTTGTCTATGGCTCAAGAAGAGAAAGAGACTCTTGAAGATCAGCAGACAGAAGAGACGGTCAAATCTGAAACTTCGGCTGCAGAAGAAAGTGAAGAGGGATCGGTTGATCCTTTGGAAGCTGCCCAGGCTGAGGCTGAAGAGTGGAAAGACAAGTATCTTCGTGCACACGCTGACTTTGAGAACTCCAAAAAGCGTTTGGAGAAAGATAAGAACAATGCCGTATCCTATGCTAACGAGAGTTTTGCAAAAGATATCCTTTCAGTAATGGATTCATTTGAAAATGCTCTTGCTGCGATGAACAGCAATAATGAGAATGATTCTGAAGCATATACGCAGATGATAGAAGGTGTGAATCTCACTTATGAGCAACTCAAAAAGATCTTGGAAAAGAACAATATCAAAGAGATAGCTTGTGATGGTGAGTTTGATCCCGAAGTCCATCAGGCGATCATGCAGGTAGAGAGTGATCAGCACGAATCCGGTCAGATCGTACAGGTGATGCAAAAAGGCTATACGATCAAAGAGAGAGTGCTTAGACCGGCTATGGTGAGCACAGCTAAATAGACAGCAGGTAAGAAGTAGTAAGTAGGAGTTGAGGTTAGCTTTTCTAAGAAAAGCTTGAACTCATAGTAGTTTTGGCAATGCCAAAGAATGTGACTAGTCACGTAAGAGCCGTCTGCTGAAGACAGCGCGTGAAACGGAACTTGGTTCTGGTTAAAATCAGCATAGAAAGGAAGAGAAAATGGGTAAAGTATTAGGAATTGACTTGGGTACAACCAACTCTGCAATGGCAGTGTATGAAAATGGCGAAGCAAAAATCATCGCAAACAAAGAGGGTAAAAATACTACACCTTCTATCGTAGCATTTACTGATAAAGGTGAAGTTCTTGTCGGTGAGTCTGCAAAAAGACAGGCGGTGACAAACCCGGAGAAAACGATCTATTCGATCAAGAGAATCATGGGTCTGATGATGAGCGAAGAGAAGGCAAAAGAGGCGCAAAGCAAACTTCCTTATCATATTATTGATAGAAACGGTGCATGTGCGATCGAGGTAGCAGGTAAGACTTATACGCCTCAGGAGATCTCTGCAAAAGTCTTGATGAAAATGAAAGAGGATGCGGAAAGCTACCTCGGTGAGACTGTAACCGATGCGGTGATTACGGTACCTGCGTACTTCAACGATGCCCAAAGAAAAGCGACAAAAGAGGCCGGTACGATCGCAGGACTTAACGTACTTCGTATCATCAACGAGCCGACAGCAGCAGCGCTTGCTTATGGTTTGGACAAGAAAAATGCCGAGCAGATCGTAGTCTATGACCTTGGCGGCGGTACGTTCGACGTAACGGCGCTTGAAACAGGTGACGGTGTTGTTGAAGTACTTGCAACAGGCGGGGACGCGTTCCTTGGTGGTGACGATTTTGATAACAGGATCATTGACTATGTAGCAAATGAGTTCAAAAATGATACAGGTATCGATATCAAGTCTGATGTAATGGCACTTCAAAGGGTAAAAGATGCAGCTGAGACTGCAAAAAAAGAGCTTTCGTCTTCAACTGAGACCGAGATCAACCTTCCGTTCATTACTGCGGATGCGACAGGCCCGAAACACCTGGTCACAAAGATCACAAGAGCGAAATTTGAGTCACTGATCTCTGATCTTGTGACAAGTACGATCAAGACAGTTGAAGGTGTACTGAAAGATGCAGGTCTTGGTAAATCAGACATCAATGAGATCGTAATGGTCGGTGGTTCAACAAGAGTGCCTCTTGTACAAGAGGAGATGAAGAAGTTCTTCGGTAAAGACCTTAACAAATCAGTGAACCCGGATGAGGTAGTTGCGATCGGTGCAGCGATCCAGGGTGGGGTACTTGCAGGTGATGTAAAAGATGTACTTCTTCTTGATGTTACACCGCTTAGCCTTGGTATCGAGACACTTGGCGGGGTAACGACGAAAGTCATCGAAAAAGGTACAACTATCCCGGCGAAGAAATCTCAGGTATTCTCTACGGCTGAAGATAACCAGCCGGCAGTAAGTATCCACGTACTTCAAGGTGAACGTGAGTTTGCCAAAGACAATAAGTCTCTTGGTATGTTCGAACTTAGAGATATCCCGGCAGCACCGAGAGGTGTACCTCAGATCGAGGTAACGTTCGATATCGATGCGAACGGTATCCTGACTGTAACGGCATCTGATAAAGGTACCGGTAAGTCACAGGATATCAAGATCACAGGTTCGTCAGGTCTCAGTGATGAAGAGATCGAAAAAATGGTTCAGGATGCCGAAGCGCACAAAGCTGAAGATGAGAAGAGAAAAGCTGTGGTTGAAATGAGAAACCAGGCAGATGCACTGGTACACCAGACGAAGAAGTCACTGGCTGACCTTGGTGAGAACTTCGATGCATCCGAAAAAGCGAATATCGAAACTGCGATCGCAGAGCTTGAAGCAGTCCTTAAAGATGACAATGCGACAAAAGAGCAGATCGAAGAGAAAGTCAAAGCATTGACCGAAAAGAGCCACAAGCCTGCTGAAGCAATGTATGCAAAAGAGCAGGGTGGAGCAGCTGAAGGTGCAAAAAAAGCTGACGATGACGACGTCATCGATGCTGAAGTAGAGTAATCCTTCGAAAAACTTCATCCACTTTCATGACCTCCACGATCGTGGAGGTTGCTCCTCCTTTATCTCGGCATTCATTTATGTTCCATTTGTATTACGATTAGGATGATCCTTGCCAGAAAAATTCATTGATCCGGAGAAAGGCTATTTTTATATCGACTATTTTGATATAATAGCTCAAGATAGTTCTTGAAGGATAGTTTTATGGAGACAAAAAAATGTACAACGCTTGAAGAGGCAAGAGACGCGATCGATCAGCTTGATGAAGAGATCGTAAAACTGATTGCTCAGCGTAATAATTATATCAGGCAGATCGCCCACTTTAAAACATCGATCGATGAGATCAAAGCCGAGGAGAGGATCAATGATGTGATCTCCAGGGTACGGGCGCAGGCCATTGAACTCGATCTTTCACCCAACCTGATCACGGATCTCTATGTCCGTATGATCGATGGCATGGTGGAGAGCGAGATCTCTGAGTTCAGAAATGCCAAAGGGGCATAGAGGCCATTTCTCTTTTCATTTTTGCATTTTACGTGAGAATGTATAGTTTGTGGGATTTTCCCACTCTGCTTATCTAAAACCCTATTCCGAATATACGTTTTTTCAAAGGGGTTGGAGCAAAAAACAAGAAAAAAACCCACACTCCTACATATATTTGACTTTATATTAGTATTTATATAAAATAAAAATAGTTTTCTTTTATGAAATAAAATAATAAAAAAGGAATATATTATGTCAAAAACAACAATTCCCATTAAAACAATTAAACTTCCACAAAGCAATGAGGGAAGGATTACGGTAGTGAATATTACTGAACCATACGGAGAATTCAGTACCACTGTCACTAGCATCGGTGTGTCACTTGAGGATAAGGATCCAGATTGGACGGTTCATATTCCTGTGAGTAAAATTGATGAACTGATTGCCGCTTTGCAAGAAGCAAAAAAAGTACATCAAGAGAGTGATACCGGATATCATCCTCATGATGAATTGGCAGCTGATACTGGTGGGGGTGGTGCGTAATACTACGCCTTTCCAGCTCCACCGGTAGATCGCATCTCTGTTTGTTAAGCACAGATGAATGAGAAAAAAAAGGGGGATTTTAGTGTATTTATATATTATCACTCTTATGAGAGGGGATAAGAGAATACGTTAATTCTCTTCATCCTCATCATCCGTAACAGCATCGGCAGTAGCACCTGCCACATCAATTGTGGTGGTAACGACCGCTCCTGCAACATAGATGGGGGCAGTGACTACCTGTGTGCATCCGGACAAAAACAATAAAACGATTCCTGTGATGAGTGCTATCTTTTTCATGGCGACATTATAGCCAAAAAAACTTGTCTGCCTGATTGTAGATTTGCTATGGTACAATAAATGATTCCAACGCTAAGAGGTGCCATGAAAATACTGTTGCTTGAAGATGATGTCATACTCCAGGAGATCATAGAGGAGTTTCTGGTTGAAAAAGGGTATGAAGTGGAGAGTTTTTTTGACGGGGGGAGAGCGCTTGATGCCATAAGCGCAGGTTCATATGACCTGCTGCTGCTTGATGTCAATGTGCCGAACATTGACGGATTTGAGATACTTACCTACCTGAGAGACATAGGAAATACCACTCCCGCAGTTTACATCACCTCTCTTGCCGGTATCGATGCCTTAAAAAAAGGTTTTGAATTGGGGGCAGATGATTATCTTCGCAAACCGTTCGAACTGGAGGAGCTGAATGCCCGTATCGAACATATCATGAAACTCTATCGGCTGCATGAAGAGATAGAGTTCGACGGGATAAAGTTTGTCCCGAAAGCACACCATATTATCATCGGTGATACTGTTATGGAGATGAGGCAGAAAGAGGCACAGGTTCTCGAGTATTTTATTAAAAACAGCGGAAAGATCATCTCCTGTGACGAGATCATCGAGAATGTGTGGGACGAAGAGCATGTTCCTACCCATGCAACGATACGCACCTATATCAAAAACCTTCGTAAGCTATTGACCGGTAAAGAGTATTTTGAGAATATCAAAGGAGAAGGTTATCGTTTTAACATCGTATGAGCGCAGCTCACTTGTCCGTTTTTTAGCGCTTTATCTGGGATCGGTATTTATCTTGCTGGCGATTATCGGTTATCTCTTTTTTGAAAATAACCGCTCTTCGATGATCAGTGCGATGAAGTTTGAGATGATGTATCAAGGGCATATGCTCTCTTCCGATATTACGATGAAGGCGATGACAACATCCGAAGAGATGAATGAACCGGATGTGGTCGAGTATCTGAAAAAGCTTGATCTTTGCCGTTTTGATGTAGGATATTATAACAGCGATAGAGAAGCCCTCTATACACAAATAGAAAATTTTAAAAAGTTTGACGACTCGTTTTTCATCCAGGATCGCAGCTGTTATACGGTTGTGGAGGATTACAGTGAGCATCTCGGTGTGCGCTACATCGTATTGAAAGAGAACGAATTGAACAAAACACTGCAGGAACTCCGTATCCGTATTATCTCCTACCTGGTACTCTCCTTTATCCTGATGGGGGTAGTAGGGTATTTCCTTGGGCGGCTTTTTCTTCAGCCTGTACGTGAACAGATCGAATCGCTTGACCGTTTCATCACGGATACTACGCATGAGCTCAACACACCTATCACTGCGATCCTTATGACGATACAGTCTCTCCGGAATGTTGAGGAGAAAAAACTGGCAAGGCTGAAGGCCAGTGCACAGCGACTGAGCATGATGTACAGCTCTTTGACCTATAGATTGGAGGGGAAGGAGGAACCGGATGAACTTATCTGTCTCGAAAAAATCATAAAAGAACGTATCGAGCTGATGAAAGAGCTCATCGAGGCTAAACGGCTGAAAGTGAAGTTGGATACGGAGCCTTACAGGATGAAGATCTCCGGCCGTTCGGCCGAGAGGCTGATCGACAATCTGCTCTCCAATGCGATCAAATACTCCGATGTTGGTGACAGCATCATGATCTCACTGAAAGAGAGGGTGCTCAAGATCAGGGATACCGGGATCGGTATGCCCCATCATGTACAGGCAGATATTTTCAAGCGTTATGAGAGGGCCAATAAGGAGAGAGGGGGGTTTGGTATCGGCTTAAGTATCGTACTGGATATCTGCAAAAGATACGGAATAAAGATAGATCTTCTTTCCAAAGAAGGTGAAGGCAGTACCTTCATCCTCACCTTCCCCAAGGAAGGAAAGCAGTAGTAGCATTGAAGGGTAAATCCCTTCCCACTATATAACATATACTCTTGTTTTTAAATGTTACATGAGAGTATTTATTGCTCTCCCGGTTCTTTCTTCTCTTCTTCTTTCTTTGCTTCACAGCCGCTGTTGATACCTAAAGGTACATAAAGCGGACACCAACCGATCGCTGCTGTTGCAAGAAGAATCACACCGATTATATCAGCGATAATACAGCTGTTCATCAGACCCCACCCCAGTAAAACAAGTCCCGCAACGATTCGTATGACCCTATCAGTTTTGCCCATATTGCATTTCATTTTCGACTCCTTTTATCTATAGGAGCAGTATAGTATTGCAGTGTGGCATCTGTGTGTAGCCTGTTGTAGTCATCTTTGATTCAGATACTTCAAAACAGCATCGAACTCCTTCTCATGCCCAAAACAGCTGCTTGAATTACAGATCATAAATCCATCATTGGTATCATTTTTAAAATAGGTAAACGGGTAGGCAATGTCATCGACTCGTGCGCTGTTTTGTACTAGCTTCTCTTCTGTAGCTTTGACGATAATATCATCTTTGAGGTAGCGCACTACCGTTGCACTCATCAGCGGCGAAGAGATAGGCTGTCTCATGAGATCGTAGGAGTGGAGCTCGAGTGTTTTAAAGACAAACTTTTTATAGACAATGTCCACCAGAGAGGAGAGCGAATGCAGCACGTTCAGCATCACAGCCATTGCGGAGGGGTAAGAGCTGTCATAGATATCCGCACGTGTTTCAAACTCTCCTCTTGAGAATTTCCACTGACCGTTGTTGTAGTACCTCTCTATCGCATTATTTGCAAGCTTTGTGGCGGAAATAAGGTAGGTCTCATCCAGCGTACTGCGATAAGCCTCGATCAAAGCATCTGCAAGGTAGGCATAGTCCTCGAGGAAGGCATGTATCCTGGGCTCTTTTCCTATCAATGTAGAGTGAAAGAGCTGGGAGTGTATATACATACTTGCCAGGAGGGCATCAAGGGATTGTTTGGCTGATTCGAGGTAACGCGCTTCAAGGCGTCCGGCCTGAAAAAGGGATTTGATCATCATTGCATTCCATGAAACCAGGACTTTTTTATCGATAAACGGATAGAGGTGCTTCTCTTCCCGGCGTTTTCTCAGGGCAGCGATCGCTTCATCATAGTAGGGGATATCGATATAGGCCGGGTCATCCACCCGGATAATATTCTTCCCTTCGAAATTACCCTCTCGGGTGATATGGAGCGCTTTTGCCAGTGCCGGGTGCGCTTTATCTGGGATGCCCGCTTTTGCAAAGGATCTGAGGGCTTTTTCAAAAGAGTAGACGAAGTATTTCCCCTCCTCACCTTCGGTATCTGCATCGCTGGCAGAGTAAAATAGGGCATCTTCACTCATCTTTTCGAGCATAAAGTCCAGGGTTTCAAAGGCTACAATCTTGTAGAAATCTTCGCCGGTCGTATGGTAGGCTTTGAGATAGAGTTCGCTCAGCAGCGCATTGTCATAGGTCATTTTCTCAAAATGCGGTACCAACCATTGATCATCGGTACTGTAGCGGCAAAACCCTCCGTCTACGAGGTCCCTCAGCCCCCCTTTTGCCATAGAATTCAATGAGTGTGTAGCCATCTGCAATGCTTCCTTGTCTCCCGTGATACGGTGCAGGTCAAGCAGAAGCTTTAGCAGTGAGGTCTGAGGAAATTTCGGCGCCTTGTTGAATCCTCCGTCCTTGTGGTCAAAGAGCTGTTTTGCCTGATCGATAAAGCGGATGATAATGCTCTCATCCAGGCGTGTAGCCTGTATCTTCTCTTTTCTGGAGTTTATGAACCCCAGTATCTCATCGGCTTTCTCTATCAGGAGTTTTTTTTCTGATTGATATTTGTCTGCGATCACTTCCAGCAGAGAACTGAAACTCATCATCCCGTATCTGGGTTCATCGGGTATATAGGTTGCAGAGTAGAAAGGTTTAAGGTCCTGGCTGAGGAAGATCGAGGTAGGCCATCCGCCGGGGCGTCCGTTCATCAGTTGATAAACCTCCTGAAAGTGCTTATCGATATCGGGACGCTCCTCACGATCAACCTTGATCGAGACAAAGTGTCTGTTGAGTATTTCGGCTGTGGCTTCATCTTCAAATGACTCTCTCTCCATGACGTGGCACCAGTGGCAGGAGCTGTAGCCGATGGAGAGAAAAATCGGTTTGTTCTCTTTTTGCGCTTTTTGAAAAGCCTCCTCGCCCCAGGGGTACCAATCTACGGGATTTTGGGCATGCTGTTGCAGGTAGGGGGAGTATTCATTGATGAGACGATTTGCCATTATTCAACCTTGTGTTTGAGCTATGTTAAATTATTTTGGATAAAATCACTGCATGTGCAGGGTTACACACCTTATACACATAGTCTACTATAGAATAGTAAAAAAATTGTCTTTCAGAGAGAAAAAATGGTGAATTTGGTAAAAAAGTTACTCCTATTGAGTGTGTTCTTTAGTTCTTTGATGTTCGGCGGCTTCGAGTCGGTAGTGAAAAAACAGAAGTTTTTGTCTCCTGAGGAGGCATTTAAGGTTGAAGCGGTGCAGCAGGGTGAGTCGATCGTGACAACTTTGAGTTTGGCGGATGAGATACATGTCTATGCGGATACACTGAAGTTCAAAGCCAAAGGTGAGAAGGAGATTGTACTCAACCCAGATATGCCTAAAGCCGATGAGCTCGATGGGGATATGGTCTATCACGGTGTAGTTACCGTAACTGTCCCTGTAGAAAAGATCACTTCCCAGATCTCGGGGGATTATACTTTCAGTGTGGAGTTTCAGGGGTGTTCGGATGCCGGGCTCTGTTATTCTCCCATCGTCAAAAGCTATCAGTTCAAAGGTAAAGAACTTGGGGTGTGGGAGAAGATCGCAAAGCTCTCCAAAGAGGGAAATGCAGCCAAGATCGTGGATGTGCTGGTCAATGAAAGTTCTCTTTTTGTACTCTTCCTGTTCTTTATCTTCGGACTGCTTCTCTCCCTCACCCCGTGTATTTTCCCTATGATCCCTATTCTCTCTTCGATCATCGTCTCCCAACAGGGTGGCAGAGAGAAACCAAGTATGGCAAGGGCTTTCTTTGTCTCCTTTATCTATGTTCTTGCCATGGCAATGACCTACACGTTCGTAGGACTTGTCGCAGGCTTGGTGGGTGCGGACCTGCAGGCAGCGATGCAGAATCCCTGGGTGCTGACTATCTTTGCCGGCGTATTTGTTGCACTGGCATTTTCACTTTTTGGTTACTATGAGATCGGACTGCCTTCCTCTATTCAGTCAAAATTGAGCAAAGCGAGTGACAGTGCGCAGGGCAAAGGCGTTTTGGGAACAGCGGTCATGGGCTCACTCTCTGCACTGATCGTCGGGCCGTGTACGGCTGCACCGATCTCCGGTGCCGTACTGTTCATTTCACATACAGGGGATGCACTGCTTGGCGGAGCGGCACTTTTTGTGATGAGCATGGGTATGGGGATGCCGCTTCTGCTTGTGGGACTGGGGGCCGGCAAGTTTATGCCACGCCCCGGCGGATGGATGAGCAGGGTTTCGCAGAGCTTTGGGGTGATGATGCTTGCACTGGCGATCTTTATGCTCTCGCGTATCCTCCCTGAAGGGATGACAATGATACTCTGGTCACTGCTCTTTATGGGAACAGCGATCTATATGGGCGTATTTGAGAACAAAGAGAGCGAGGGGGCGATGAAGCTCTTCAGGGTGCTTGCCATGGTATTCCTGCTTTATGGCGCCTCTCTTTTCATCGGGGCCCTCAGCGGAGCCAACTCGATGCTCAGACCCTTTGAGAAGTTCACCTCCGCAACAGTTTCTGAGGTTTCGGCTCCAGTGGCTTCTGAAGACAAGGCTTCGCATCGTGGCTACAGTGTTGCCAGACTCCAGGCTGAAGTCGCAGCTTCAGAGAAACCTGTAGTGGTGGATTTCGGCAAAGACTCATGTACGGCGTGCAAGGAGCTTGAGGAGATCACCTTCTCCAACCCGGCAGTGCAGGAGCAGCTGAAACGTTTTACCTTTATCAAGATCGATCTGACTGCCAATACCGATGATGATAAGGCTCTGCTCAAGGAGTACGGGTTGTTCGGTACACCAAACATCATCTTTTTTGACAAGCACAACAACTATCTGCCAGAAAAAAGTTTGACAGGTTTTATCAAGCCTGAGGTTTTCGAAGCACATATCAAAGAGATAGAGTAAGTTTTTGTAAACTGTTTCAGACTTGAGTTGATATTCTGTTATAATGTAATCAATTATATTGTAAGAGATTTTAAGTGGAACATATCAAGAAGAAAATTATTTTATTGCAACAGGAGCTCTCTTCCTGCAAGGATAGAGCATCATTTGATCAGACGCTGGAGTTCCGTATGGGGCAGTTGTCCCATGAGATCGTATCGGATCCCTCACTTGCTAAGCAGCTTGACAGAAATTCGAAAATATTTTTTCTCTCCAACCGCCTGAAGGATACCCTGAACAGAAAAGTGCTGATGGAAAAATACGATCCTGAAGAGAGAACAAAACAGATAGCTGAATTTATAGAACAGATCAACGGTGAAGCGCTTTTTATGCCAAAGAGATATATACCGTGCTTCTTGCAGAACTTGGAATACCGAATGATATAGAGGTGCCTGCGGTTCAGGATAAAAAAGAAAAATCAGCCATACTTAAAAAGATTGCCAGACAAAAAAGAGAACCGTATCAGCCTGATCTGATTTTGCATCTGTTGATCGTCTGCGGGATGGTACTGTTTATTGTATGGTTTCACTGGATGTCCCTGTAGAGAATAAAGTAAGGTAAAAGATGAAAAATAACTATTTAGCCCCGCAATCAAGCATGTTGATGCAAGACCTCTCTTCCATTCTGCCCAAAGGGTATGAGAATATTTTTCTGGTGATCTATGCAATTTTGGTTCCCTATGTCCTGGGATTACTTTTTTTCCTTTTTACTATTGGAGTAGGTGTCTTTCATATCTTCTCAAACATACCTTATATTGTAATCTGGCTTGTCGGTTATGAGGTATTTTCTCTTTTGGTGCTTTTGTACATTTTGAAAAAAACGATTTTTTTTACTGCCCGATAGATAGGGAGTGCTGATCATCTCTTTGGCAGCATAAAATAGACATTTCCGATTTTGTGATCAGAGTAGGTCATTGAAAACAAAGATAACGATCTCGAAGGCAATGAGGATAATGATGATCCACTCCAGAAGGCTTGAATATTTGTGATGCTGTTCATCCGCAAGGATACTCAGGATCTCCTGGAGTATCGCAAGTTTCCGATTGAGTATATCGATACGCGGCTGGATCTCAAGATATTTTCTGGTGGTGAGATAGTAGCCTTCAAGTTCAGGATATTCCCAGAAAAATTCAGGGGTGTCAAGCAGCTCAAAGTGCAGATTGATACGGGACTTTGTAAGAAATAGCCGTCCTCTTTCCTGTGCGATCTCTTTGCGTTTCATCGCTACACGTCCATACTGCGCAAGCTCCAGAGGGATATGTTCTGATTCTCTTAGACTCTCTCTCATCGCATCTTCAAAGTCATTGAGTTTCAATGACTGTGCTATGGCAAAAGAGACAGAGAGCATGATGAGTTCATCAGGTTTGTCCATAGAGATGGTGTCCATCTCTATCTTGAAGCGCTGTTCGTCTGAGTACTGAAAGCTGAACTCTTCGGAGTTTTTGCAGGAGGCAGGGGAGGATTGGAGTTTTTTCAGCACAAACTCTTCATCCTGCATATCCCAGAATATCGCTACGCCATACTGGAAGATGAAGGCATATCCGCCGTCCTTCTCAATGATGATCGCATCTTTGATCACTTTTGCCCTGAAGACCTCTATCGCATTGATTGAGACCTCCTGATAGTTGAAAGACTCCGAGAACTTATAGCTTCGTATCGTACCCATATTTATCTCACTTTTGGCATATAGTATAATCATATCATATCTTATTTTTCATTCATATGCACCTTGCCGGGAGTCTGTAAAGCGCAGAAGCAAAGGAGATATTTTGGCTATAATGTTGAAAATAAATCGTGTGAGAAACACGAGACAATGGAACGGAAAAACATAATGACTTCAAAAACACAAAATCAACATATCAAGATCGGCGAACTCAACAGACTCAAGGTAGTACGTGATACAGACTATGGGCTCTATTTGCAGGCACAAGACTTTGAAGAGGTGCTCCTGCCCAATATCTATGTCATGGAAGATGAGATGCCTATGGAGGCACTCGTTGATGTATTTGTCTATACGGACAGCGAGGACAGGCCTGTAGCGACGACCAAAATGCCCTATGCAAAACTTGGGGAGTACGGATACTTTACCGTGGTGGATTATAAATCCTACGGAGCCTTTGTCAACTGGGGATTGCCAAAGGATCTCTTTGTACCGCTCTCCCAGCAGAAAGAGTACTTCAATATCGGTAAAAAGTATATTTTGCGTATCTGTCTGGATGAACAGACAGGCAGACTTTACGGGACACAGAAGATCGGTCAATATTTTAACCGTTCAATGAAGGGGCTGCATCAAAATAAAGCACTGGAAGTACTGGTGATCGCCAAAACGCCATTGGGATACAAGGTGGTAGCGGACAACCAGTATGAGGGGATGCTCTTTGATAATGAGATCTTTGAGGAGATCGGGATAGGCGATCGCAAAAAAGCCTATATCAAAACCGTACGTAAAGACGGAAAACTCGATCTAAGCCTGCAGCCTATCGGCAAAAAGGCAAAAGTCGATGAGGGGGAGCAAAAAGTATTGGAACTGCTTGCTGCACACAACGGTGAACTTCCTTTTACCTATAAAAGCGATGCAGAGGAGATCCAGAAGGTCTTTGGGATGAGCAAGAAAAACTTCAAACGTACCTTGACCGCACTTCTGGAACAAAACAGTATCATACTCACCGATGAGAGCATTGTGAAAGTGAAGGAGGGGGAATAACGTGGAACTCATGGAGCTTTTCAGACGAGGGGCAAAATGCATTGAATCGAGCAGTGAAAGCCCTGTGAGAGAACTGGATATTGAGGAGATCGCCAAAGCACTCTCCAATATGCTCACCCATAAAGAGGGTACGCCTGATCTCAGCCCGATTATGATAGGACTCTCCAAAAGCGGGTTGGGTGACATCGTAAATTCCTGGATGGGTACTGGAGCAAATCTTCCGATACTGCCTGAGCAGATCGTAACACTGCTTGGTGAGGAGAGGGTCAGCAGATTTTCTAATCAGCTCGGGATTTCCAAAGAAAGTGCTCAAAAGGCATTGGCTGAAGCACTTCCAAGAGTCTTGGATCAGGCGACAGGCGGGTCAGAGTCAATCGTGGATGAGATGCTCGGGCAAGTAGGCAGCTCGCAAGGAGCCATGGAAATGCTCAGTAAAATGTTTCGTTAAATGACACTATGGGATATTTTCATCCTGCAAATTTTTTCTACGCTACAATATCCCTAACGAGTGTTATATCTTGATCTATATCCGGGAGATAGAGGATGCGTATTGTTCTTCTGCTGATTGTACCTTTTTTGCTTTTGGCAAAACCTTTCAAGGTCGCTACCTATAATGTCGAGAATCTTTTTGATGCGAAGTATAGCGGTACGGAGTATCAAGAGTATACCAGAAAGCATAACTGGACGGAACGGACGGTAGAGATCAAGCTCAATCACACGGCGGAGGTGATCTGCGATCTGAATGCTGATATCCTTGGTGTACAAGAGATTGAAAATGGGCATATCCTTCGTGCATTGCAAAAAAAGCTGGATGAGGTAGGCTGTGCCTATCCCCACCTGGCGATCACCCACACAAAAAGAGCATCGGTACAGGTGGGATTGCTTTCGCGTTTCCTGATCATGTCCACAAAAGAGATAGAGGTGGGAAGGGCTCCGGGGACAAGGAACATCCTTGAAGCGGTCGTTACGGTGCAAAATTCTCCTCTTCACATTTTTGTCAACCACTGGAAGTCACGTTCGCGGAAGGGCTGGGAGAGCAAGCGGGTGGCCTATGCCAAGGCACTACAAAAGAGGCTTGAATCACTGCCAGGATCGGCGGAGTATCTTCTGCTTGGCGACTTCAATACCGACTATGATGCCTATATGTCTCTTGAAGCACGCATCAATGATACGGAGGGCAAAACAGGATTGCATCATATCGTGCATACGACAGAAGATATCTCAAGCCTCTCCCGGGAGAGTGGCAGACACTATACGCTCTGGGGTGAATTGGAACTGGATGGGCGGTGGAACACCAAATTCTACGGCAGGAAGGGAACCCCCGACCATATCCTTGTGCCGCGAACGATGCTGGATGGCAAAGGGATCAACTATATCGATGGTTCGTTCGGTGTATTCAGGCGCTCCTATCTCTTTATAAAACGCGGATATATCAACAGCTGGGAGTATAAAAAGGGAAAACACCGCGGGAGAGGCTACTCCGACCATCTTCCGATCTATGCCTATTTTGATGCCAAACCCTATCACTCAGGCAAAGGTACAATGAATCCGATCCGAAGAGAGGTGAAGCCGATAGAGTATCTTTATACGATAGAAGCGCTCTCCCATGACGTAGTGCTCAAAGATGCCGTAGTGCTGTGGAAAGAACGGGGAAATGCGCTGATCAAGCAGAGTGCAGAAGGAAGAGGGATATTCCTCTACGGCTGTGCCGGGGAACTTCAGGCGGGAAAACGCTATGACCTGCTGGTACGCGGGATCAAAACCTATCATGGGCTCAAAGAGATCACCCATGCCTATATCCTCAATGAAAAAGCAGAAACGGATATAGGATCCTATATGCTTACACAGGATGATTTTTCCAAACCGATCGCTACACGTCAAAATGAACTTTTCAAATCACTGACAGGCATCTATAAAGAGGGACACTTTTATGCTTCCGGAAGAAAAATCCCTATCTACTTCAAAAAAATAAATAGTACCCCTCCAAATGATTCCAAACTAAAGATAGCCTATGCCCATCTAGGGTATTATAAGCATCTACAGTTAGTGGTATACAGCCCTAATAATTTTACTCTATTGGAGAAGTGATGGCATATTATCAATGGATTTTGGCGTTTCACGTGATGAGCTTTATCTCTTGGATGGCGATGCTCTTTTATCAGCCCAGGCTCTATGTATACCATAGTGAAAATGCAGAGAACAAAGGATTTGTGGAGGTTGTACAGATACAGGAGTATAAGCTTTTCAGGTATATCGGCACGCCTGCCATGTGGGCGACGATCATTTCAGGCGCCTTGATGCTCTATCTCAACCCAACTGTTTTTCAAAGCGGTGGATGGATGCATGCGAAACTGCTTTTTGTCCTGTTACTGATTGCTTACCATTTTACGTTAGAGTTTCACCGTAAAAGGCTGATCGAAAACCCAGGCTATAGACCCGGAAAGTTCTATCGCTTTTACAATGAAGTGCCAACGCTGTTGATGATGGGTATTGTAATCTTTGTGGTTGTAAAACCTTTTTAGTCTATCGACACTTTAGGCTTCTTGTGTTAAAATAACTAAAATTAATTTAAAAGGATTAGAAGTATGAATTTACCAGCTATCTCAATACCTCAAATCGATCTTCCGTTTGAAATCCCTCTTTTGCTGCATCCGCCGGTAGACCACTTTGCCATTGCACTGCCGATCGTGGTTTTGATCATTGAGTTTATCAACCTGTTTGCAAACAGAAGATCACTCTCGCTGCTCTCGCTCTTTATGGTGATCACAATGATTGTCGCAGTAGTTGCCGCATATTTTACGGGAAGTGTAGATGGGAAAGAAGCGTATCCGCTCTTGAATGAAGCGGGGCAGGCAGAACTTAAGGAGCATAAACTATTGGGTACCTATCTTATGCTGGCATCCGGTGTCGTTCTTCTGTTCAAACTGGGCTCAATGCTGGCTTCAAGAGGACTGGTAAAAGCTTTTTATCTGCTGGTACTTGTCATCTTTGTGGCAGGGATACTTAAGCAGGGCAAAGATGGCGGGGAGCTTGTGTATGAGTTCGGCGCAAATGTAGAAATGGTCAAAACGCTTGATGATGAGAAGTTTGATCTTGAAGAAGAGCGCGATGAGCTGGAAGGTGAGCTGGAAACTGCCAAAGAAGAGCTTGAGTCCCTTAAAGCAACCGCTATGCCACAGTCGACAGAAGCATCAGAAACAACAACCGAATCTGTGATGCCATCATCTGATACTAATACTTCTGGCCGGAACTAGGAAGGAGGCTTACGAGCCTCCATCTCCCTCTCTGGTAAACTCTATCTCATATCTCTCTTCAGGAATTTCAGTCTCAAGATTTGCAAGATATTTTGCCATAAGGCGTGTCTGTTCAGGGGTGAGTGATTTGGCAAAAGAGATCATGATTGTACCAAAGGCAGTTCTGGTCTTTCCCTGCTGGAGGTCTTTGAGACGATCAAATATCATCTCCTCTTTCAATCCTTGCAGTCTGGGTGAAGCCCCCATTCCTTCCCCATAATTTCCATGGCATGAGTTGCAGGCATTTTGAAGATAAAGCTGTCTCATTTCACTGTTTTGTTCCTTGGTCAGTTCTACTGCACCAAGCGATAGTGTAATCATTGGCAATAAAAGTATCGTTTTCATACTGTTATTATAGTCAAATGAGCTTAGTAAAGTACTCTGGCGAGGTAGAGTCCTTCAGGAGGAGCAAGTCTGTGGTTGTACTTCCTTATCCCCGCTAACTGTTCTTTGAGTTCGGAGATCTTCATAACCCCTTTTGCACACAGCATTGCACTCTCGATCATCATCCTGACCTGTGAGCGTAAAAAACCGTTTGCCTCAAAATAAATGAAGTGGCAGTTGCTCTTCTCTCGGTATTTTGCCCGATAGATACGGCGAACCGTCGTATGTGTATCGCTCCCTGTCTTGTGGAAATACCGGAAGTCGTGCTCGCCTAAAAAGCACTGGAGGGCTTCCTGCAGGACCGCTTTGTCAAACCCGTTATAGCAGGAGATATATTTTCTTTCAAAGACTGAAGGGAGATCTGTCTTGAAGACATAGCGGTAGAGACGCTTTTTTGCACTGAAACGTGCATGAAAACTATCTTCGACTTTTGTAATGTGCTTAATCTCTACGGATGCAAGTTTACGGTTGAGATTGAGTCTGAGTTTCTCCAGCTCCCTCCAGTAGTATGGAAGGTCGAAGTGTATGACCTGTCCGGTGGCATGTACCCCTCTGTCGGTACGGCCTGAAGCAACAATCTGAGAATCGATCTTTAGGGATCTCAGTGCCTGCTCTATGGCTGAAGTGACGGTTTGTTTCGTGCTTTTCTGCCGCTGAAATCCAAAGAAAGCACTGCCGTCATAGCTTATTACCGCTTTAACACGCACTAAAAATACCTTGAGACACGTTTATCAAAGAGCCATCTGCCTAGCAACCATAAAATTATGCTGACAATCAGCAGATGCGCCAAGTTACCATTTTTCTGAAACACCGAAGCGATAATATAGAGCAGAAAGATCACGGCAAAGGTTGTGATCATCGTATGGTTCTTTTGATATCGGGGATTGATGATCGTAAAGGATGCGATCAGATAGACCGACAGAAGAGGGATAAGGCTGATAAAGAGGTTGAAGAGCGCTTTGTGCATTCTTTTTTGATCGGTAAGCGCCTGGGCCCAGTAGGAGTAGATCGTATGGAATTCAAACGCCTCTTCTTTATTCTGATCATAGACTTTCAGCTCTTTGTATTGTGCTTCCTGCAGCTTCTGCTGGGTATAGGTATATCCGTAGCCATCAGAGAGTTTGAGTAGCATGGTCCCCTCCTCATGAAGCAGTTCTCCTTTTTGCGAGCTGAAAAACTGTTCCTCCCCTTCGCTTGTCTGGTTGTAGATCACAAGGTTGCGAAACGAGTTGTCATTTTTATCTTTGACATAGATATAAAAGTCCCCGAACTTCTGACCGATCTTCCCGGGTATGATATTGAAGCTTGCTTCGGCTCTTTTTTCTGTTTTAAAAGCGTTGTATGCCTGTACCCCCAAAGGCATGGTGATAAAAGAGATCGCAAGCAGCAGCAGAGAGAAAAGAAGTGCCAGAAGGAAGAACCCCTTGAGTATGGATCTTGCGTTCACCCCCAATGCATGGAGTGCAATAAGTTCATTGTCCTGGGAGAGCCTCCCCAGCACGTTTGAAAGAGCCGCGATAAATGAGATAGGCAGAGTATAGAAGACGATTTCCGGAAGTGAGAGGACGTAGAGCTTAAAAAGTTCATAAAAGGTAAGATTGATCTTTGCCGTCAAAGAGGAGATCTGAATAAGGAATACCAATGATACGATAAAGTAAATAGGCAGGAATATCGTCAAAAACGATTTGGTAAAATTTGACGAAAGGTACCTTCTGATATTAGCCATGGATAATCAGCTCCAGAAGGTCGGCTGCCTGCGTGTCAAAAAGATAGGTGATCAGTGTAGCCAGTGCCAGGAAAGGGACAAAAGGTACCCCCCTTTCTCTCCAGATAAGTGCCGGGACAATCGCCAGAACCGCTGAGAGAAAGATCGCGACAAAAAAGCCTGGAAACCCGAGCAACGCTCCCATGGTTCCCGCTACGATCACATCCGCTCCCCCCATCGCCTGGCGTTTTGCCAGCAAGGAAGAGAGCAGGCCAATCAGGTAGAGTCCGCCTGCCGCGACCGCTGCATAGAGTGCCGCATTGAGAAAATCAGGCTGCACCAAAGCAAACGCAAGTGCCGCGAAGTTGACATTGTCAGGGACGGCCATATATTCAAAATCTATCACGACCAGGGCAAAGAGCGCGGCAAAAGAAGCGGCTACAAACGGTAGATACCAAACGAGCCCAAGCTTAAAGTAGAGTGCGAGGAAGATGACTCCGGTCATCAGTTCAACGACAGGGTACTGTGCAGATATTTTCGCCCTGCAAAAGGCACATTTTCCGCCCAATGCAATCCAGGAGAGCAGGGGGATATTGTGGTACCACTTCAGCGGTGTACCGCAGCTTTGGCACTTGGATGCCGGAAAGGCAATACTTTCGCCTTTTGGGATACGATAGATCACGACATTCAGGAATGAACCGATCATGATCCCGAAAATAAAGACGAAAAGCGTAATAGCCAATTCCATTTAGACACCTCCGAAACGTCTGGTACGTTGTTGATAATTTTTCAATATGACATCCAGCTCTTCGGGAGTGAAGTCCGGCCACAAAGTAGGGGTGAAGTAGAGCTCGGCATAACTGATCTGCCAGAGAAGAAAATTGGAGATTCTCTCTTCACCGCTTGTACGGATCATAAAATCTATATCGCTGTACGGTGTCTGCAAATGAGAAGAGATATCCTCTTCTGTGATCTCCGTTTTTCCTGCTTTGATCAGTCTGTTGACCGTATCTGTGATCTCCGCACGGCCTCCATAATTGAGTGCAAGAATCTGTGTGAGATTGTTATTGTTCCTGGTGAGCTCTTCCGTTTTTTTGATGCGTTTCTGCAGCTCAGGAGAAAACTCGGAGAGATTGCCGATCGCCTGAAAACGCACTCCGTGCTTCTGGTAGGTCTCCAGCTCGTTCTTGAGGTACCTGTCAAGCAGTTTCATCAAAAACTCCACTTCCATTTTGGGACGTTTCCAGTTCTCCGTACTGAAGGCATAGAAGGTAACGGTTTCAATGCTTTTGTGCGAGGCGCAATAGGTGGTGATCCCGCGGATCATTTCCGCACCTTTTTCATGCCCTCTGACACGTTTCAGTCCACGTTCCTTGGCCCATCTTCCGTTGCCGTCCATGATAATGGCAAGATGCCTGAGCGGAAATTCATTCATCGGTGAGACCTTCTGCCTCTTTCAGGATCTTTTGTGCAAGCGTCAGTTTATCTGCTTTCCCCAAATGCAGCGTCTTTTCTTTTGAAATAAAGATGATCTCATTGTCCGCCGTTCCGAAACTGTTCGCGTCTTTCAGCAGATTATAGCAGACCGCATCGATCTCTTTTTGCTCCAGGAGTGCCTGTGCGTTTGCCAGTCCGTTCTGGCTGTCCATCTCCGCTTTAAATCCGACCACCGTCACCCCGTCCTTGTTGAGCGAAGAGAGGATATCCGGTGTCTGTTTGAGCTCAAGACTCCACGCCTCTCCCAGCATCGATTTTTTCATCTTGCCGGCCTGAGGGTATTTGGGTGTGTAGTCCGAGACTGCCGCCACCATGAAAAGAAACGGCCTTTTCTGGATAAGCTCTATGGCATCAGGTGTATTGAGGCTGGCTCTGCTCATCTTTCCTTTTTTGGCTACACGCAGCGCATCCTGTGTATAGTCAAGAAGTTCCTCCGTACTCTCCACATCGATCGTATAGATATCCTTGGGCAATCCTTCGTTTCCCGTCGAGGTGATATAGCAGACATCTGCCCCTTTGAGATAGAGGCTTAGCGCAACCGACTGCGCCATTTTGCCCGAAGAGAAGTTGCTGAGATACCGTACTTCATCGATCTTTTCACGCGTACCGCCGCCGGTGACCACTACGCGACGCTCCTCCCAGAACGGCTCTTTGAGGAGCGCTTTTGCCGCAGCATAGAAGATCTCCAGGGGCTCTGCCAGCGCACCGCTTCCGGTATCTCCGCAGGCAAGCAGTTTTTCCTGCGGTTCTACGATGGCATAGTCATTGAGTTTGAGCATTTTGATCGAACCGGTGGTATAGTGGTTGCTGAGCATATTGGTATTGGCTGCCGGTGCCACGACGATCGCTCTGCTGTAGGCAAGGGCTGTTTGGGTGAAGATATTGTCCGCGATCCCTTTGCTCAGCTTGTTGATCGTGTTTGCCGTAGCGGGCGCGATCACGAACACGTCACACTTTTTCCCGATCTCGATATGGTTGAGCTCGCTGCTCCAGCTTTCGCTGCTCTCTGTCAGTACAGGGTTGCGTGTGAGCGCTTCAAAGGTAAGCGCTGAGACAAAACGTTCTGCCGCAGGCGTCATCACCACATGCACGTCGGCCTCTGCTTTGACAAAAAGTCTGGCAAGATCGCAGGCTTTGTATGCCGAAATGCTTCCTGTTACGCCGAAAAGTACCGTTTTGCCTTTGAGTTTGAGCTGCATTATTTTTCTCCAAAGAATCGATAAAAGAAGTTTTTGATCGTTTTCATCGGCGTGCGTGACATCGCAAGCTCGCCTCTGGCAACATCTTTTGTGATCGTGCTCCCTGCTGCGATCAATACATCATCTTCGATCGTTACCGGAGCGATCAGCTGTGTATCTGAGCCGATAAAGACATTTTTGCCGATCTTCGTCTGGTACTTCTTTTTGCCGTCATAGTTGCAGGTGATCGTCCCCGCACCGATATTGGTTCCCGTGTCGATCGTTGCATCACCGAGGTAAGCTAGATGTCCGGCCTTGACACCGGTAAGGGTAGACTTTTTTACTTCGACGAAGTTGCCGATATGGGTATGTTCGAGGAGAGAGTCTGGTCTTATCCGCCCCATCGGCCCCACAGATGATTCTTTGATCACTGAATCTTCGATCACTGAATGCGCTTTGATATGCGCTTCTTTGAGTACGGAGGCCCCATGGATGGATACGCCGTTTTCCAGGATACATTCACCTTCGAAGGTAGCACGTGCATCGATGAAGATCGTCTGAGGCAGCCGCATGATCACCCCTTCTCTCATCCAGTGGTTGCGGATACGTGTTTGCATGATCTCTTCAGCGTGTGCCAGATCAAGCTTGGAGTTGACCCCCTTGAACTCCTCCTCTTCGACAAAGACAGGGTGTACGGTCTTCTCTTCCTCAACCGCCATTTTGATGATATCGGTCAGGTAGTATTCCGCCTGTGCATTATTGTTGCTGAGTTTCGGGATATAGCGATCCAGAAGTTCACTGTTGACCGCATAGACACCGGCATTCACACTTTTTACGGAAAGCTGTTCGGGAGTGCAGTCTTTTTGTTCTACGATCTCCTTGACATTGCCCTCTTCGATGATCACGCGGCCGTATCCGCTCGGGTTTTCCAGTGTAATGACCGACATATTGATCTCTGCATCGCCTGCAGTCAATGCCTCAAGTGAGGATTTTGTCACCAGCGGCATATCACCGTTGAGGATGAGGGTGCGTTCATAGCGGGTTTTGATCCCCTTCATTGCTCCGCCTGTACCGGGAAAACGTTCTGCATCCTGGATGTGGAACTCTATCCCCTGATAGACCGTTTCTATCTCCTCACGGATTCTTTCAGCTTGGTGGTAGAGTACCACAGTGATATCAGTGGAGATCTCCCTTGCCGCGTCTATCGCATGAAAAAGCATCGGTTTTCCCGATATTGTATGAAGGACTTTGGGGGTTGCGGATCTCATCCTTGTACCCTGTCCTGCTGCTAATATGACCACACTGATAGACATCTTCTGCCCCTTTTTGCTAGAATTACATGAAAATTTATAGTATCGTGATTATATCGAATTAATTTAAAGGCAGCGAAGTGATATGTAAACATTTTGGAACGTGCGGCTCCTGTGGGCTTTATGAAAAGAGTTATGCGCAGCAGTTGGAGTATAAGCAGGAGAAGGCCTCAGCGCTTTTGGCCCCTTTTTATAGTGGGTCGCCGGAGGTCTTTGACTCCCCCGATTCACACTACCGCGCCAGGGCGGAGTTCCGTATCTGGCATGAGGGGGAGAGATGCGACTATGCGATGGGGAATATCGAGAAAAACGGTGCGGTGACGATCGAGGAGTGCCCCAAGGTGATAGAGCCTATTCAAAAGCGAATGTGGAGACTGCTGGAGAGGATCAATGCTTCATCAGGGGTACTAAAGAACCGCCTCTTTGCCGTAGAGTTCCTGGCGACCACCACCGATGAGTGCCTGATTACGATGCTCTATCACCGCAAGCTGGATGAAGCATGGAGAGAGGAAGCGAGGATCCTAGAGCAGGAGCTGGGTGCCAGGATCCTGGGGCGCAGCCGCAAGCAGAAGATGGTGCTCAGCGAAGAGTTTGTCACAGAAGAGCTGCAGATAGACGGCAAGCCTTTTCGGTATGTGCAGTATGAGAGCGGATTTACCCAGCCCAACCCGGCGGTCAATGTAAAGATGATCGAGTGGGCGATCAGGCAGGCAAAGAAGGTAGGACAGGGGGATTTTCTGGAGAGCTACTGCGGCCTTGGGAATTTTACCCTGCCGCTTTCTCACTATTTTGAGAGGGTGTTGGCCACGGAGATATCCAAGCGTTCGATCCAGGCGGCACTGCAGAACTGCGCACTGAACCATATCGAAAATATCACATTTGCCAGACTCGCTTCTGAAGAGATGACCGAAGCACTTCAGGGCAAAAGGGAGTTTAACCGGCTTCAGGGGATCGATCTTAAGAGCTATGACTTCAGTACGGTACTGGTGGATCCGCCCAGGGCAGGGCTGGATGAGGGGACCATTGCGCTGATCAGCGGTATCGAGCATATCATCTATATCTCCTGCAATCCCGAGACACTCGCCCGTGATCTTGAGACGCTGACACAGACACATGAGGTCATTGAAGCCGCCATTTATGATCAGTTCCCGCACACCGATCATGTGGAAAGCGGTGTATTCCTGAAGAAAAAGTAGCCGTTTACACTTCATTGATCCTTGCCTGTTATGATGGATCTATCTAAAACAGGCAAGGCGGATCATGCGTATATTCATACTTTTTTCACTACTCTTTTTTCTGCTTGTCACACCGTGTTTTTCAAAAGACTATACCCAGAAACGTGAAGTGAAAGTATTTATCGACCGGATGGTCAAAAAATACGGGTTCAACAGGTCTTATCTGGAACGCCTTTTTGGGAATGTCGATTTTCAAAGAGAAGCATTGGCTATCTATGTCCCTTCCTACAGGGAAAAGGCAAAACCCGGAAAAAGTGTGAAAAAACAGGGCTCATGGGACAGATATGAAGAGATATTCCTCAAAGAGACCAAAGTACAAAAGGGTGTGGAGTATCTGCATCAGCACCGCAAAACCTTTCAAAAAGCATACAAAGAGTTTGGGGTTGAGCCTGAATTTATCGCCGCTATCATCGGTGTTGAGAGCCACTACGGCGTCAATACAGGGAAATATCCCACTTTTGATACGCTCACAACACTGGCGTTTGAACCGCACAGAAGACAGAAGTTTTACCGATCCGAACTTCAGGAGTTTCTGTTAATGACGAGAAGAGAGAAGGTGAACCCCCGGCATGTCAAAGGCTCATACGCCGGAGCCATCGGGCTGGGGCAGTTCATGCCGAGCAACTACAAAACCTTTGTGGTCGATTTCAACAGTGACGGGAAAAAACGGATGCATCATCCTGCAGATGCGATCGGCAGTATCGCCTATTATCTCAAGCGTCACGGATGGAAGAAGGGAAAACCGGTTGCGATGAGGGTCAGCTATCCGGGTAAACGCTACAACGGCAAAAAAACAGGCTTCAGACACCGTTATGACCGAAAATCACTCAAAGAGATCTATCCAAAATCAAAGTTCAACTACAAAGGAAAGGTGCATCTGATCAAACTGCAACGTTTTAAGTTTGATGAGCTTTGGTACGGTACGAAGAATTTTTATGTGATTACCCGCTATAACCATAGTGACTACTATGCCATGGCTGTCTATCAGCTTGCGCAGAGGCTCAAAGAGGGGTATAAGAGTAAATATACGAAATATTTAAGGTGAGATTAGAAGTTTATCTCACCATCCGTGTGAAAAACAAGTAGAGGATTGCGTTGATTAATAGGCTATCTCATCTCCCATTAACGCCATATGTTCGATCTTCGTGCAGTAGTTCTGTACCACTTTCATCCCCGCATCTTTGGCTTTCTGTGCAGCGGCGTTGTTGACCAGTCCGATCTGCCCCCAGAATACCTTGACGTCGCCGCGTTTAATGCAGGCATCTACGATCGCATCAAAGGCATCGGGCTTTCTGAAAACATCGACCATATCGATCTCAAACGGTATCTCAGCAAGTGAACGGTAGACTTTTTCTCCCAAGATCTTTTCCTCTTTGGGGTAGACCGGCACGATCTTATATCCGGCATCCTTGAGGTATCTTGCCACCATGTTGCTTGCTTTGCTCTCATCAGGCGAAAGGCCCAGGATCGCTATTGTTTTGGTATTTTCAAAAATCTCCCTCATCTCCTCTTTGTTACTGTTTACCGTTGGAAATTCACACTCCATACTTCTTCCTTAATTGAATTTGATATAATTTGAGCATTATTACTTAGGATAGTTAATGTTAGACTTAAAAGAGATTGAAAAAGCCTATGAAAGGGTATCGGGTGTAGTGCATCGTACCCCTTTCAGTCATGCTCCCATACTCAGCGAAAAAAGTGGTTTTAAAGTATACCTCAAAAAAGAGAACCTCCAGCGTACCGGAGCCTTTAAGCTGAGGGGGGCATTCAACAAGATCGCATCATTGATGGAGACCGGAGGTATCACCGGTGTGGTGGCTGCCAGCGCAGGGAACCATGCACAGGGTGTTGCCTACTCAGCACATCATTTCGGGATCGCTGCGACGATCGTGATGCCGGAGTCGACACCCCTGACCAAGATACAGGGAGTCAAGGAGTTTGGAGCTTCGGTCATTTTGCACGGTACAAACTACGACGAGGCCTATGCCCATGCCATAACATATGCCGAAGAGAGAGGCTTGTGTTTTGTGCATCCTTTTGCAGATGATGAGGTGATGGCTGGCCAGGGTACGGTTGCACTGGAGATGCTGGAGGATATCAAAGACCTGGATGCGATCGTCGTCCCGGTTGGCGGGGGCGGGCTCATCAGCGGGATCGCTGCCGCAGCCAAAGCACTCAAACCGGATATCAGGATCATCGGCATCTCTGCTGAAGGTGCACCTGCGATGAAAAAATCCTATGATGCCAAAACAGCGATCGATACGGCCAGTGTGCGCACGATTGCGGACGGAATTGCGGTACGCGATACCTCCCCCGTGACACTTGCCTATATCCTGAAATATGTGGACAGGTTTGAGACGGTGTGCGAAGATGAGATCGCTGCAGCGATACTTTTCCTGCTTGAGAAGCAGAAATTACTGGTTGAAGGAGCAGGCGCTGTCGGTATCGCCGCACTGATGCATGGCAAACTCGATCTCCCTTCCGGTGCCAAAGTGGGTGTTGTGCTCAGCGGAGGAAATATCGATGTGACGATGCTCTCTTTGATCATCGAAAAAGGTCTGGTGAAGAGCAGCCGGAAGATGAAGCTTTCGGTACTGATGGTTGACAAACCGGGTTCATTGATGCACTTTACCGAACTCCTGACAAAGGTCGGTGCGAATATTGTGCAGATAGGATACGACAGAACTTCTATCGATCTGGAGTTCGGTGATGCGACAGTCTCCGTACATCTTGAGACCAAAGGGATAGAACACCAGGATCAGATACGCAGGGTACTTACTGAAGGTGGATTCAGTTTCAAAGAAGAGTATTAGGAATTGTCACACGATTATTTTTAAAGGAATAATGTGATCGCTATAGATTTGGGTTCGAATACTCTCAGGGTTGTCCAGTTGGATTGCGAAAAATCACAGTTCATTGCCGAGTATGAAAAGATCGTCAAGACCGCCGATGGTTTGTCAGCTACGGGAATAGTGGCTGATACGGCAGTAGAACGGGTGATTGCGGCGATCCTGGAGGCCAAAATGACGTTTGATTTTGAGAAGCAGACGCTGAAAGCGGTTGCGACCGAGGCGATACGAAAAGCGGCAAATGCCAAGGCAGTGCTTGAGAAGATCAAAAAGGAGACGGGTGTCGATTTTACGGTGATCAGCGGTGAGGAGGAAGCGAGGCTGACCCTTCTTGCGGTGAAGCACAGACTTTCACAGCTGCACTATGCTTCGCGGAACTTTGTAGTGGTTGATATAGGCGGGGGGTCGACAGAACTGATCTTCCATTATGAGGATGAGGTGGTTGCCAGAAGTTTTCCCGTCGGTATCTTGACCATAGCACAGACCTATAAGACACTCGAGGCTATCCGACAGGTACTCCCGGATGCTATGCTCGGTATAGAGAAGTTCTGCGCAGAGATGTTTGCGACAAAAGGCGAGCTCCATGCGCTGGTTGCGACTGCGGGCACACCGACCAGTGTGGCGGCAATGAAACTGGGACAGACCTATGCCACCTACGATGCAAAAAAGATCAACGGGGTGACACTGACGGTCGATGAACTAGACTTCTATCTGGAAAAACTGCTTGCCATGCCGTTCGACAAACGCGAAGAGACATGCGGCACGGGGCGTTCGGACCTTATCGCAGCAGGTATCCTGATCTTCAAACACCTTTTCGGAATTCTTGAATGCGACAGGTGCATTGTCGTAGACGACAGCCTGCGCGAAGGGGTTGCTCTGGAGGGGTGCAGGGATATTTTGCTGAGTTAAACTCTTTTTTATCCCGATCAATCATAAAAAATCTTGCATCAAGCTATTGGACTCTTCTGTGCTTCAAAGCCGGGCCGACCGGATCCAATCGATGTTTCCTCTACATTCCCCATCCCAAAATACAAAGAACACTACCGTTTCTCCATAAGGATAGATAATTCATGGGTCATAGAGTATATGGGAAAAAATCAATACAGTAAAATGAAAATCGAAATCATTATTAAGTATTGATAAAGATAATAATCGTTATCATTTTATCTCACTAGAAAATTATCATTTAAAGGGAAAAAATGAAAAGATCATTGTCGGTATCGGTAGCAGTTTCATTCTGTTTGGTCAGTGCTCTGCAGGCTACGGAAGTTTTGGAAGCGATCAGCATTACCGGGGTAAAAGAGAGTCTGGAAAAAGAGGGCAGATTAAAAGATACGATAGAAAAAACAGAGGTGATCGATAAAAAACAGATGGATCAGAAACAGGCTACCACTCTGGTTGAAGCGGTAGAGAACAGTGCAGGTGTGGATGTGACGACCAACTGTTCCATGTGCGGTATCAAAAGAGTCATGCTTAACGGAATGAAAGGGGAGCATACGACAGTATTGTCTGACGGGATACCGTTCCACTCTACAGTGTCAAGTTATTACGGAATGGATGCATTGGGGGTAGCTGATGTGGAGAGTATTGAGATCGCCAGAGGCAGCGGTGCGAGTCTAACTTCTCCCGAAGCGATAGGGGGGACCATCAATATCGTCTCAAAAAGTGCAAAGGAGAACCGCTCAGAGTTTGATTTCGCTCTAGGAGAGCAGGGGTACAAACTGGGCAGTTTTGTCGCAGAAGGAGTGAGCGATGATAAGAAAACCGGTGTGGTTCTTTCAGGAAACTATAGTAATTATGATCAGGTAGACAATGATCATAACGGTGTCAATGAAGCACCGAAACTCGAAAACAAACTCTTCTCGATCAAAGTCTCCCATGCGCTGACAGAGACAGATATGATCGATGTGAGGGTTTCACATTCGGAATCTGATGTATTTGGCGGGCCGATGGTCAGCGAATCGCTTGCCTATGCGCAGTGGGGGGCTACCGGCAGCGCAGAACCTTCTTTCGAGGGCGGAGATGTAAACAACCGCTATACAGGCGACCCGATGGGAACGCTTGAGAGCATCAATACGACACGCGATGAGGTGCTTGCCAAATGGCTACACACGGGAGATACTCTTACTTTGGAGACGACCCTGGCCTATGCCGATGCGCAGCAGACCTCTATGTATGAAGGAACAGATTATGACAACGAAGACAAAACCTATTTTGCGGACTTCAAGGTTTCCCAGTTTTTAAACGAGAGTCATCTTCTGACCTACGGATTGGACATCAAGGCGGAAGATATGGACGGGACATCAACCAAGTTCGCCCCTAGTCCGGGGTCAAACGGTGAAGACGACTTTAAGTACCGCTCATATGGACTCTATCTCCAGGATACATGGATGATGAGCGAAAAAGCCGAGTTAAATCTGGCACTGAGAGGATCCAAGATCACAACCGATTTTACTGGCCAGCTGCTGAAAAAAAATGAGATAGACAAGCTGATTGTCGTACCGAGGCTGCACTTTAGATATAACCATGATGCGCATTTTGTCTCACGAATCTCTGCGGGGCAGGGGTATCGCTCTCCTCTGACATTTTTTGAGTCAGAGCATGGGATTATCGGTTCAGACGGATTTGGCATGGCAGTTGATGAGATAGAAAAGTCCAACAATATCACCTATGCACTCTCGTATGATAGTGAGAAGATGAGTGCAACGGGGAGCTTCTCTTATACTGACGTGAAAAATTTGGCGTATATCGGCGAAGATGCAGGCGGCAGGCCGACGTTGTATAACTATCATGAGAGAACAGCGGTAATGAATGCCGATATTACAGCGAGTTATCAGTTGACACCGGCGTTCAATATCACGACAGGCATCGAGTACTACCGCTATGATGAGGAGTATAAAGCGCTGCTCTTTATCGCGCCGGTCGAGACACAGGCCCGTATCGCCTTGGATTATGAGCACAACGGCTGGGACGGATATGTCCAGACCACATGGACAGCTTCTCGGGATCTTGCCCCTTACGGATACAGCAATAGATACAACGATGAGGCATTGAGCAGCCCTAAGAGCACAAAGTCACCTTCATTCGCAGTGGTGGATGCGAAACTTTCGAAGGAGATCACAGAAAATATCACACTCTATGTCGGTGTGAAAAACCTCTTTGACTATGTCCAGACGGACAAAGAGTCTCCGCTCTTGTACGATGATGCCGGAGAGTATGATGTCGGGCATATCTGGGGACCGCTCAGAGGCCGTATGACCTATGCGGGTATCCAGGCGAAATTCTAATCTCTTTCTCCTCTCTTGGGGGGAGAAAGAACCTTCCACTTCTTTCCTCTTTCCTCGAAGATTTTCTCCTCTGCCCGTATGATACAAAAGACTCTTTTAATTAAGAGTTGTTTTATCGTATTTTGCTATAACTAGCTAGCTCAAACCTCTTTTTTGCTATAATCAGAGGAAATTTAAAAAATGGAGTGTGTAATCATGCAGATGAGTGGTGCACAGATGGTGTGTGAGGCGATCATCGCTGAGGGTACAAAGACCGTTTTCGGTTACCCGGGTGGTGCGATCATGCACGTGTATGATGAGATATACAAGCAAAACGGGTTCGAACATATTCTGACCCGTCACGAGCAGGCAGCGGTACACGCGGCTGATGGATATGCCAGAGCAACGGGTGAAGTCGGTGTTGCGATGGTAACCAGCGGGCCGGGATTTACCAATGCGGTGACTGGACTGGCAACCGCATATATGGACTCGATTCCCATGGTCGTTATCTCAGGACAGGTGCCACTCTCTCTGATCGGTACGGACGGATTTCAGGAGATCGATGCAGTGGGTATCTCCAGACCGTGCACAAAACACAACTTTCTGGTGCGTACCCTCGAAGAGCTTCCGCGTATCCTGAAAGAGGCATTTTACCTCGCTAGAACGGGAAGGCCGGGGCCGATCCTCGTGGATATCCCAAAAGACATTACTGTAGATATCGGCGAATTCGTTTATCCTGCGGAAGTCAACATCCCTACCTATAAACCTACATACAGAGGGAACAGACGCCAGATCGAAAAAGCTGCGGAGGCGATCAAAAAGTCGAAAAAGCCATTGCTTTATGTCGGTGGGGGAGCAGTGCTTTCTGATGCCTACATGCTGGTCAGGGAGTTGGCAGAGAAGACGCAGATCCCTGTGGTTGAGACATTGATGGCAAGAGGCGTGATGGGGGCAGGCAACCCGCTGCTTCTTGGAATGCTCGGAATGCATGGAAACTATGCCTCCAACATGGCGATGAGCGAGACCGACCTTGTGATTTCTCTGGGTGCGAGATTTGATGACCGTGTAACGGGTAAACTCTCAGAATTTGCCAAATATGCGGATATCATCCATGTCGATATCGATCCTGCGAACATTGCAAAACTGGTGGATGTCGATTATCCGATCGTCGGAGATATCAAGCAGGTACTGGAGGATCTGATCCCGTCGCTTGAGGATGTCAATACGGACCGTTACCAGGCATGGAGAGAGATCCTCCGGCGTTATGATGAACTCCATCCTCAATCTTTTGTGGACAGCGACAAGGAGATCAAGCCACAGTGGGTGATCGAACGGATCGGTGAACTCGTCGGTGAACAGGCGATCATCACCTCTGATGTGGGTCAGCACCAGATGTGGGCTGCACAGCACTATCCGTTTGACAGGCCGCGCCAGTGGATCAACTCGGGCGGCCTTGGGACAATGGGCTTTGGTTTCCCCGCTGCGATCGGTGCGAAAGTAGCTTGTCCTGAAAAGACCGTCATTAACATCACAGGTGACGGATCGATCCTGATGAATATGCAGGAGCTTGTGACCGCAGCAGAGTACAAAACGCCGGTCATCAATGTGATCCTGAACAACCAGTTCCTCGGAATGGTACGACAGTGGCAGAGTTTCTTCTATGAGAAACGTTTCTCCGAAACCGACCTCACTTTCCAGCCGAACTTCAAGAAGCTGGCTGAAGCTTGCGGTGGTATCGGATATGACGTTACGACCAAAGAGGAGTTTGATGCGGCACTGAAAGATGCGATCGAAAAAGACCAGGTGTGTTTCATGAACGTTGCGATCAGCCGTTTTGAGAACGTACTTCCGATGGTACCGGCAGGCGGGGCACTCTTCAATATGATGCTGCCGCAGAAGAGCGAAGACGATAAAGGAGAGAAGTAATGAGTTTAGAAAATGAAAGACGTGTTATCTCAGTTATCGTTATGAATGAGAGTTCGGTGCTCGCACGTGTCACTTCACTCTTTGCAGCGCGCGGGTACAATATCTCTTCGCTGACAGTCGCTCCCATACCCAACAGCGATATGTCCCATATCACGATCGAGACACAGGGAAGTCCAAGAGTGATGGAACAGATCACCAAGCAGCTGCACAAACTGATCCCCGTCTATAAGGTGATCGAACACGAAGAGATGGTTGAGAAGGAGATGGTACTGATCAAGTTCCCGATCGTAGAAAATCTGAGTGATATTTCCGCACTTTGTAGTGCGTACAATGGCGGTATCGTCAACGTAGGAACGGAGATGGTGATCGCAATGGTGGCTGATGAGCCATGCCGTATCAGGCACTTTATTGAGGCGGCAGTACGTTACAACCCGATCGAGGTGGTACGTGGCGGCGTGGTAGCCATCGAGCGTTAAGAAACTTTTTATCTTACTGCGCTTTATTCTCGTTCCCAACGTTTCGTTGGGAACGCCTATTCCACCGATATAAACTTAACCTGTTTGTTCCTGCTTTTGAAATTTTAACAATGCATCCCTTCTCAAAAAGAGTACAAACGAAGAATATTGAAACAGAAAGGATTCTCTGATGACCTACACTCTCTCCCAGATTACTCAAACGATAGGCGTCGAATATCACGGAAAGGATATTGATATTACAGGCCTTCATACCTTGAGTGAAGCCACTCCTTCCCAAATCAGCTTTTTCAATGACAAAAAATACGCTTCTCAGCTTCCTCAAACGAAGGCTGCCGCGGTATTGATCGATGAAAAATATGCAGGGTTGCTGCCAGAAACAACGATCGCACTGATCACGAATGAACCTTACCTGAAGCTGGCATTGGCCTCAAAGTTTTTTGCGCATAAAATGTCAACAAAAAGTGAAGCCCCAAATGCAGGCGAGGGGTGTGATATCGATGCAAGCGTAAGGTTCGGACAAAATGTCACGCTTGGAGAAAATGTGACGATCATGGCGGGATGCTATATCGGGGATCATGTCACGATCGGGTCAAATACGCTTATCCATCCCAATGTTACACTTTACCACCATACTAGGATAGGAAGCGGGTGCATCATCCACAGCGGAACGGTAATAGGGAGCGACGGCTATGGGTTCGCCCATACAAGGATGGGTGAGCATATCAAGATCTATCAAAACGGGAATGTGATCATAGAGGATGAGGTAGAGATAGGGGCAAACTGTGCCATAGACAGAGCAGTGTTCGGTTCTACCGTGATAAGGAAAGGTACTAAACTGGATAATCTCATCCAGATCGCACACAACTGTGAAGTCGGTGAACATTCACTGCTCGCTTCACAGGTGGGGTTGGCCGGTTCCACCACAACAGGGCGCAATGTGGTGATGGGCGGGCAAAGCGCATCCGCAGGACATCTGCATATCGGCGACTTCAGTACCATTGCAGGAAAGAGCGGAGTGACGAAATCGCTTGAGGGGCGCAATACCTATGCCGGGTTCCCCGCGATCGACCATAAGCTCTGGCTGAAAATGCAGGCAAAAATCTCTGGACTTTTAAAGCGTAAGTAGTTATAATCGAATACTATGAACAAAAAGGAGGATACCATGAGCGGAAAAGTGAGAATGGTAGAAGAGATGAGTCTGGACGGAACAAAGAATGGAAAGATCACAGTGACAGTGGTCGAAGAACCCTATGGAGAGGGGAGCGCAAGCGTAGCAAGTATCGGAATTTCACTTCAGGCTAATACTGAAGAACCGGACTGGAAAGTACATCTTCCCAAAGAGAATATCGATGCAGTGATCGCTGCACTGCAAAAAGCGAAAGAGAGTCTATAGAGAGTTCATGAATGGCTTTTGGCCATTCATCTTCTATTCATCGTGTTTCATTACTTTGTATTGGTCCAGTGCCCTTTGCATCAAGTCCGGATCAGGTATCTTTCTTCCTGCAATATATCCGACGATATTGCCATCTTCATCAAATTTTGGCTTGATCCATACAACAACAAGGTAGTATTTTCCCTCAGATGTCATATTTTTGACAAAACCTTCCCAGTAATTTCCCTGCTTGATCGTCTCCCACATCCCTTTGAATGCAGCTTTGGGCATATCCGGGTGTCTGTTGATATTGTGCGGGGCACCGATCAACTCTTCTTTTGAATAGCCTGTCAGTTCTCTGAACTTGCGGTTGGCATAAGTGATGATCCCTGCAGGGTCTGTCTCCGTGATCATGACACCACCGTCAAATGGCACCTCCTCATTTATTGGATCAGGTTTAGTGATCTCTTTACCCGTTTTTATATTTTTGATAGTTTGACCCATATTATAAGCTCCTGATGAATGGTCATTGTAACAAGAGAGTGCGAATAGAAAGTGAGATTTCAGTGAGATGATCATAAACAGTGCTGTGACAATCTATACTCTCTCTATGACTTCGTATCCCCCGCCTCTTACACAATTTCACTTTTTAAATTTAATACTTTAATGATACCATCTTATGCTTATGTGTGTGTGAAATCAGAGGATTTTTTTGCAACCTTCGCTACAATACACAATAATCTCTAGAAGCTATTGCAATAGCGACTCAGAAGGAAAGTTTTTTGTCTACAGTTGAAACGATAAAATCAATTTTAAATGAACGTATTTTGATCATTGATGGTGCGATGGGTACACAGATACAGGATCTGGATATACCAAATGAAGCCTGGATCGATGATAAAGGTAATCTGCAGGAGGGATGTAACGAACTTCTGATAGATACGGCCCCTGATCTTATCAAGCGTATCCATAAGCGCTATGCGATGGCCGGTGCGGATATGATCAAGACCAATACCTTCGGTACGATGCCATGGGTATTGGATGAGTATGGGATGGGAGAGCGTGCCTATGAGCTCTCCAAAAAAGGTGCGGCACTTGTCAAAGAGATATGTGAGGAGTATAGTACGGAAGATGAACCGCGCTTTGTGCTCGGTTCCATCGGTCCCGGTACAAAACTTCCATCGCTTGGACATATCCACTATGATGAGATGTGTGCAGGGTACAGAGAGGTCGCACTGGGGTTGATAGACGGGGGGTGTGATGTATTTTTGCTGGAGACCTGCCAGGATCCGCTTCAGATCAAGGCTGCGCTTCACGGGTGTGAGGCTGCCAATGAAGAGAGAGGCGTGAACTTGCCGATCATGGTCTCCGTGACGATTGAGCTGAGCGGTACGATGCTGATCGGTACGGATGCGACAACGATCGTGACCATCCTTGAGCCCTTTGATATCCTTTCTCTAGGATTTAACTGCGGTACAGGGCCGGACCAGGTCAAAAAACACCTCAAAACGCTAAGCGAACTCTGTAGTTTTCCTATATCGGTGCACTCCAATGCCGGCTTGCCGCAAAACAGGGGAGGGTATACCTACTATCCGATGGGGCCTGATGAGTTCACCCAGAAGCAGCTGGAGTTCACCGAATTTGACGGGGTAAGTTTCCTGGGAGGATGCTGCGGTACGACACCGCAGCATATCCAGGCACTGAAAAAAGCAGTGCAGGGGCTGAAGCCAAAGGCTGTCAGCGGATCTATCAAACCCTCTATTGCATCGCTCTTTAATACCACGGAACTTTTTCAGGAGCCAGCACCGCTGCTGATCGGGGAACGAAGCAATGCCACGGGGTCGAAAGCCTTCAGGGAGCTGATCATTGCGGGGGATTACGAAGGTACGCTGACCGTAGGACAGGCACAGGTTCGTGACGGGGCGCACTGTCTGGATGTGAATGTCGAGTTTGCGGGGCGCGACGGTACGGCAGATATGGCCGAAGTGATGAAGCTCTATAACCAGAAGATACCGTTGCCACTGATGCTGGATGCGACGAAAGTGTCGACGATGGAAGCCGGGCTCAAGTGTATCGGAGGCAAGCCGATCATCAACTCGGTCAACCTGGAAGATGGTGAAGAGAAGCTTGATGCAACCTGCCGACTGGCAAAGAAATACGGTGCTGCACTGGTCTGTCTGACGATCGATGAGAAGGGGATGGCAAAGACAACAGAGGAGAAACTCCGCATCGCTGAAAGGTTGTATGACCTTTGTGTGAACCGCCACGGTATCAAGCCCAGTGACCTGATCTTTGATATGCTGACCTTTACGGTCGGATCGGGTGACCTTGAGTACCGTGATGCAGCGATCCAGACACTTGAGGCGATCCGGGAGCTGCATAAAAGACACCCGGAGGTAGGGTCTACGCTGGGGCTTTCGAACATCTCATTCGGTTTGAATGCAAATGCACGTGTCTTCCTCAACTCTGTCTTCCTGCACCACTGTATCCAGGCGGGGATGACTTCGGTGATCATCAATGTGAAGCATATCGTACCGCTGGCAAAGATGAGCGAAGAGGACAGGGATGTGTGTGAAGAGCTTCTCTTCCGTCCTGACGACAATTCGCTTTTCAAGTTTATCGAGCATTTCTCTGACAAGAGTGTCGATGCAGGCGGGAATGATGAAGCCTACGAGGCGATGAGCTCTGTAGAGAAGATCGCGCATCTGTTGATGGAGGGTGACAAAGAGCGTATGATACCGCTGGTCGAAGAGACGCGCCATGAGATACATCCCGACACGATCGTCAACGAGATATTGATCGATGCGATGAAAGTCGTAGGTGAGCTCTTTGGTAGCGGGCAGATGCAGCTGCCCTTCGTACTTCAATCAGCGGAGACGATGAAAACAACCGTGGATTATCTCAACCCCTATCTGACCAAACAGGAGAAAGAGACCGACACCACGCTGGTGATCGGTACGGTAAAGGGTGACGTGCATGATGTCGGGAAGAACCTGGTGGATATTATTTTGTCGAACAATGGTTTCAAAGTGATCAATGTCGGTATCAAAACGGAGCTTCAGGAATATCTTGATGTGATGAAAGAGCACAAGGTTCAGGCAATCGGAATGAGCGGACTGCTGGTGAAGTCAACCGGTGTGATGAAGGAGAACCTTGAAATCATGGCTGAACAGGGTATCGATATCCCGGTACTGCTGGGGGGTGCTGCATTGACACGCGGGTTTGTGGATGATTTCTGCCGACCTGTCTACAAGGGGCCGATCTTCTACTGTCGCGATGCCTTTGACGGCGTGGTGGCAATGAGCCGTATCGAGAAGTACAATGAAAACCCGAGTGTCGGACTCGATACAAGGCTTGCAGGCGATATGGTTGCGCGTGAAGAGAAGGTCAAAAAAAAAGTCGTTATCCCGCCGTTCGAAGAGATCAAGATGCCCGAGCGCACAGAGATACCGACACCGCCGTTCTGGGGGAGACGTGTACTGACCAAGGAGAATATGGATATCGATATGGTCTACGAGTGGGTCAATACCCGTTCTGTTTTCAAGATGCACTGGGGATATAAGTCAAAAGGGATGACCAAAGAGGCGTACCAAAAGCTGCTGGATGAGACGGTCATCCCGGCTTACGAGCGTTTGAAGCGCGAGTTCAAAGAAAAAGACCTCTTTGATCCGACCATTATTTACGGGTATTATCCTTGTAGAAGCAACGACCAGGAACTGCTGATCTTTGATGAGAGCGAGGGGTGGAATGTCGACGCTAACGCAAACAGAGAACCGCTGCATGAAGTAGTAGGGAGAGCTGTAACCCAGTTCAGTTTCCCAAGACAAGGCAGAAAACCGCACCGTGCGCTCAGTGACTTTTTTGCGCATGAGAGACACGACGTGATCGCGCTGAGCTGCGTGAGTGCGGGAGCGAAGTTCAGCGCGTATGAAAAAGAGCTCTATGATGCAGGCAAGTACCTGGAGTACAACCTGGTACACGGGCTCTCTGTTGAGCTTGCGGAAGCCCTTGCTGAGGTGGTACACAAGCAGATACGTATGGACCTGGATATCCTCAGGGAAGATGAGGGGGCGACACTGAGAGATGTGCGTATGAACCGCTATCAGGGGGCGCGTTATTCATTCGGTTATCCGGCCTGTCCCGACCTTGAGCAGAGCCGCCAGCTCTTTGACCTGCTCAAGCCCGAAGAGTACGGGATAGAACTGAGCGAGACCTTCCAGATCGTACCTGAGCAGAGTACGACGGCACTGATCGTGCATCATAAAGAAGCGACCTACTATTCGGTGTAAAATATACATCAATGTTTTGATTTCTTTACCACGTTGTACGTGGTAATGCACCCTGACTGGATAGCAGGAAGTGCCCTTGGAATGTCTACTTCAATTTAATCTTTTTCATTTACCTACTGGTGGAGTAAAACTTCACTGAGAATTACTGTTGAGGTCTGTATTGGCATACTTGAGAGTGTGAAAGAAGTTAAAGTTTTCTGTTCATTTTTTTCTTTGTTGATGTGACAAAGATGAAGCCCGTGAAGCAAAGGCAAACTGCTTTGCCTTTGTAGGGCAGGAACCGGAGCGATCGGAACAAAGTGAAGCCGTGTAGGCAATGAACCAAAAAAAGTACCTACGGCATACATAAAATAAAAACACAAATAGCTGTCGCTATCATTCACTTCCATTAAATGCTTAACTTTTAATTGTTCAAAATATTGTGATTTACTTTATGAGGATAGAGTTTGCCATAAAAGTAATTTACACCATTAAAGAAACTCCACTATAATTCCCAGAAATCATTTTCATAACAGCAAGGAATATAAATTCATGGTAGAAACGATACAGAGTGATATTATTGATACACTGAAGTCAGAGCTCAATGAGCACCCGGTCTATAAAGCGGTGGAAACGATAGAAGATCTGAGATGTTTTATGGAGCACCATGTGTTTTCCGTATGGGATTTTATGTCTTTGGTGAAGTACTTGCAGGCAGTGATCGCCCCGAGCCGTTCTCCGTGGGTACCTCCCAGCGAGCCTGACCTGTGCCGTTTTATCAATGAACTGGTTTTGGAAGAGGAGGCTGACGAGATGCCTGATGGCAAAAGCTTTTTGAGCCATTTTGAGATCTATCTGCTTGCGATGGAGGAGATCGGTGCAGATACCACCAGGATCAGAAGATTTGTGGATACCGTAAAGAGCAGAGGGATCGAAGAAGCGCTGCGATTACCGGATATCCCCGAAGCCAGCAGAGCATTCACAACGACCACTTTCGGTTTTATCAATGAAAACAGACCGCACAAGGCTGCTGCCGCTTTGGCGCTGGGCAGAGAGCATATCATCCCTGTGATGTTCAAAGGGATACTCAAAAACATGCGTATCAACAAAAAACAGGCACCGATGTTTCACTATTATCTGGAGAGACATATCCATCTGGATGAAGGGTTCCACGGCCCTCTTTCTCTGAGACTTTTGAACAAGCTGTGCGAAGAGGATGCAGAGAAGGTAGAAGAGGCAGCGGTTGCGGCGAAACTTGCGGTCACTGCAAGGATCGCATTTTGGGACGGTGTGTTAAAAGAGATGTTAAGGGTTAAAATATCAGTTTAACCCGAACATCCTTTCCTTCTTTGAAATCTTTTCAGACAAAAAACCAATGATCAGACGATAAAAGATAAGAATTTGTTCATTAAGCTTAAATATAATGAATGCCTTTTATAATAATAGGTATTCATTATATTTAGGAGGAAAGAATGAAAAAAATTTTGGCAATAGGTGTTTTAACTACTACGTTGATGTTTGGAGCAAATGTTTCAAAAGCTGAACAGGTGATCACTATGCAAGGCCTTGAGTCAGCAATGGGAATGATCCAAAAAGGATTCTTGCGTGACAATCCGGCGATAATGAAATTGGGTGTAGACAGTTTGAAAGAAAAGTTGGTAAGCATCAACTCATTTGTGATTGAGAAGTCTGTCATGGATGGTGAGAACTTTGATGCGAAACAATATGCTCAAAAAGAGGTGCAGAACATCACAATTCTTGCTGATAAAATGTTGAAAGATTTTGAAGAGGGAGATAAAGCTTCTGCGAGAGAAACCTATGACAAAACTTTGAGCCAATGTATGGCATGTCATACTACGATTAGAAAGTAGTACTTCACATACCCAAATGGGTATGTGTCAGCTTTTATATCTCATGGGAGAATGATTCACCCATAAGTTCAAAATCCAAATACTTTTCAACAATCTCTTTAGCCCCTTTCAGTGTAATGAGTGAGTAAGCAAGTGTTCCCTCTTTTGGCTCTCTGCTGTAGATATCGTTGAGAACCTCGATATATTCGGCCTTGAGATAAGGCGTGATGGATGCGATATCCCTCTCTACATCAGCGATGTAGGCATTAACATCACCTGCATATTCCGCTTGAAGATCATCTTTGTCTATATCTTCAGCAGATTCTACCATCTGACGGAAGATAAAGTCTTCGAAGTTCTTGGCATAGTACTCAGTATCATCCATCTCATCCCATATCTCTACGATCGGTGCTTCCCCTTCGACTTTAACATTGTTATAAAAAGCGTAGTAGTTGCCCTCGAGTGTTTTGGCAAAAGGAATGAAGTGGTGTGTTTCCACATCCCAGAATACAGGAGTTTCAAAGTTAAGCATGGCTTCCGGTGTAAGCAGTGTAAGTTGTGCCTCCCCTGAGTGCAAAAGGGCAGGAGGGTTTTCCCGTAGAGTAGGATATACGGTATCGATCCAGTTCTCGCCCTCTTTTAGCCCTCCTTCAAAGCCTCTCATATAGTTGAGCATTCCGTCATCCCATAGTCTTTTAAAGTACTCCGGGAAGATAAAGTGATGTTTTTCTTCTATCTGTTTCAAGGTGACCATATAGAAATTCCTTCCATAAAAAAGTATAATTCTCAAAAGGATAATGCATGAAACTTAAAAAAGGCAGATACAGGCACTATAAAGGCAATGAGTATGAAGTGCTGGATACCGCCAGGCACTCCGAGACGGAGGAGCGGATGGTGATCTACCGTACCTGCTACGGCGATAGAAGCATGTGGGTACGGCCCTATGGGATGTTCGTGGAGAAGGTGGAGGTTGATGGCAAAATGGTGGAGCGTTTTAGCTATATCGGGGATTAGATCCCTTTCACTCTCCTCGCTTCAAAACTGACCAGTTCCCCCTCTTCAAAACGGAAAAAAATCTCGATGGGGCGGCAGCATACTTCACAATCCTCGATATAGTCACTCACCCCTTCACTTGGGTCAAGCACCATGGAGATCTGCTGCCAGCAGTAGGGGCAGGTAAAAAAATGTTCCATTACTGATCCTTTTTTTTAAACATTTTGGTGAGCCAGTCAGGCAGCATACAGAAGTTGTCACAGTTGCCGTTTCTTTCACACCGGGTGATGCGGATGTTCCTGATGAGGAGTATCATAAAGCCTAGGGCAATGACAAGTTGGATACTGCCGGCAACCCACTGATGGGAGAGAAGGCTCTGGATCGCCAAGACCAGCATCACCAGGGTAATAATAAGGCACATAAGGAATTCTCTTTTTTGTAGGATTATACTATATACTTCGTGTTATATATTATTGACTATGGTTAATATGTTATTTCTTTACTTTTTTTAAAAAAAAGTAAACAAAAAAGCGTCACTTCGCAAGTGAGCGGACGTTACTACAGCGTGTTTGCTTCGCAAAATATGCACGCTTGCGTAACTGCTCACCCAGTGCTACGTGACAAAAGAAGTTTATTGAATAAGGAAGAGTATGTCACCGATAATAGAACACTTTAAAACACTCACACAGATTCCGCACTGCAGCAGGGAAGCGGATAAGCTGATGAGGTTTCTGGTAGAGTTTGGAGAAGAAAGGGGATATAGCGTTGAGGTTGATGAAGCGAAAAATATCCTGATCAGAAAGGGTGACCCGAAGCTCTGCCTGCAGGCCCACTATGATATGGTCTGTATGGGTAAGGCGCCTGTGATCGAAACATACGAAGAAGATGGTGTGATGAGGGCAAAAGACTCATCACTGGGTGCGGACAACGGGATGGCGATCGCAATGATGATGGTGCTGATGGATGAAGGTGAGGAACTGGAGTTTTTGATCACTTCCGATGAAGAGGTCGGACTGATCGGAGCCAATGCCTTGGCTTTTGATCTGAAAAGCAGTGTCATGCTTAACATGGATGCAGAAGAAGAAGCGGAAGTCTATATCGGGTGTGCAGGCGGTGTGGACATTACTGCATCAAAACAGGATACGTATATCGATGGCGTCGGAGAGTGCTATGAGGTAGCGGTCAAAGGTTTGGCGGGAGGACATTCAGGTGTGGATATCGACAAGGGGATTCCTTCAGCGATCAAGGTTTTGGGTGAGTATCTGCATCAAGAGGGTGTGACACAGCTAGTGAGTCTCTATGCAGGGGAACGCCGCAACTCCATCCCTGCCAACGCGGTAGCGATCGTCTACTCTGAAAAACCGCTTGAAGCAAAAGGGGATATCAAAACCAGAGTGCTGACAGAGAAGCCGAAAGTGCTCAAAGAGGGTGCAAAAGCCCTCGAGTTGATACACACTTTCAAACACGGAGTACACAGACAAAACAAGGAGCTTGGCATCCCCGATACCAGTATCAACCTGGCGATCATCACGACTGATGAAAAAGGCGGGTTGCTTATAGAGACAAGTGCACGTGCGATGAGCGCTCAGGGACTCAAAGAGATATCCGGTGAGACTGTGGAGTTTTTGAAGTCATACGATTTTGAAGTGAAGCTTGTGGACAAATATCCATCATGGAAGCCCGATGTGACCGAGTTTACCCATTTGGTAAGCGAAGAGATGAAAAAAGTCTTCGGGAAGAGCAAAATGATGGCGATCCATGCCGGGCTTGAGTGCGGAGTGATCGCCGAGAAGTACCCGCAGATGAAATTCGCCTCTATCGGCCCAACGATCCGCTACCCGCACTCCACCAGAGAAGAGGTGGATCTGAAGTCTGTAGAGAGGACGTTTGAGGTATTGTTGGGTGTAGTGGGAAAGTTGAAATAGTGTAGAGAGAAAGCAGGGAATCCGTTCAAGTCAACTCCATCGTTTCAGACCAGTGAAAACCTTATAAAACCCTCACCTAGAGTACATTTTATAAGGTTTTCTATTTAAGGGCATAGATTTACGGCCCGTAAACATCGCTACAGCGGATAACCTTATAAAATATGTTAGATTATAAGGTTTTGGTTTTTTGGAATTATGAAATAAATATTATGCTTCTTCTAATTGTAAAAAATCATCGGCAATTGGTAGTAATTCTCCAGTCTCATGCGACCAAAAATAGACAGTATTTCTCAGTGTGCCATTTTCATTTAAAAAAACCATTTGGTCGCCACAGCCATTGTTTGCTATTGCAATTGCATTTGATGGGAAGTTAGTCCATTTTTTTGCATTATTTGTTTCTTTTACAATATCATTACAAGTTCTTGCTAACCTTTTTTTATCGCTTTTATCCCAAAATGGATATAGTTCCCAGTCATCATTGTCTGTAGATATTTCACCACCATTATTCTTCATCATTGAATCTATAAATGAGGTTGGAAATTTTACGGATAATTTTTCTTCTGTCTCTTTAATATATTTTTCATCTACTGGAAATGGCATAATTATTATTCCTCGTTTGCAACTATAAATCGAAGGGATAAAGTGTCCTTCGATTACCTTATTTTAATATTAAGAGTATATCAAAATATCCTATTCTCAAAACCTTATAAAATATATAAC
>DSDW01000114.1 GCA_011048515.1 Campylobacterota bacterium
ACGGTTTTGGAAACGGAGAGGTCAGCTGATTTTTGGTACCCATCACTCCCTACATTATTTTCCTGACCGGCAATCAACGCTACAGTCTCAGGATCCGTACCTGCTGTCTGAGCATAGCCTGATGGCAGCATAGATTCATCCACATCCACGATGATACTTGTTTCACTGGTATAAGCCGTATAGTATCCGTCACTATCTGTGGATACATAAAAGACATCTCCGCTGACAGGTTCTGTCAGCTGAACCGTAATGTTACTGAAACCTACCTCCCCGGCATCACGAATACCGTTACCATTGCTGTCTTCATAAATATCTCCTTTAATCTTTGTACGAGATGCATCACCCGGTTCTATAGCCAGACGTACGTATACCGGCAGCGAGCTATTGCCTATGGTATAGGTATCCAGATATGCCTTGTCTCCATCTCCACCGGAAGAAAAGTCACCCCAATTATGGTATTTATGGGCTCCTTCCCCGTTATATGAGTCCGCATGGGATAAGCCAAGATACGTACTGTCATCCCAGTAGACCTTGTTTGAGGCATCAATGGTTCCATGATCCAAAACAGCATTGATCGTCAAACCGTTATTGCCAGGTCCACCACTGGTTTCTGCGTCGGCTGCTGTGAAGTGGAACTCTCCGGTTTTAAGGACAATTTGTGCTTTATAGGCTCCATTGGGAACTGTGTTTCCGCTGTTGTCTTTTCCGTTCCATGTAACATTCTGTTCTCCCGGGACTGCCGGACCATTTAAAAATACATCCCCCAGACCAAAGTTGCCATCGTTATTTGTATCGATAATAATTGTATAGGTACCGGTGGTTGCCAGGTTTGTTGTAAAGTAAAAGTTTCCTGTATCCTGGATTGTAATGGTCTCAGAAGGAGAGATAGAATCATCCACCCCCGCATCATCAATAAATCCAAAATTGGTGATCTCCGGAAGTGTTGTCGGACGCGGATAAGAAGCTGCCGGTTTGGAGAGATAGAGTTTGTATAGAGCCTGTACATAATTTCGGTTTCCGCTGACACTAGGACATGGTGCTGCACTATTAGAATCAATACAACCACTCAGTCCGGCCACTACTGTACCATCAGCGTTGGGACTTTCCAGCCCAAGATCATTCGCTGTCAATTCATAGATATAACCCGCAAAACGGTCAAGGTTCAGTTCCCATACATAATAACTGGAAGCAAATCCCCCGTCTACCACGGCATAGAGGTTTGCACTGGTTGACGCACTTTCACTAAATGAACCTGCATCAAAAGCCCACCTATAGGCCCATACACGTCCCTGATCGATACGTGGATCCACTTCATCCGATGCATCCTGTTTGACAAAGATATCAAAACGATAAAGCGTTCTTGAACTGCCGCTTCTGTTATCAAGACGAACCTGATAGGTGCCGGAAACACCGGGTGAAAACTCATACCCGCCGGTCAGGATACCATCAAAATCATCGGAACAATCCACATTGGAGCTGCTTAATGTCGTAGAATTCAGAAGCGTTGTGCCATCTACATCATAGATTTCAATAGAGACATCATCACTGTTACTTTGACCGCACAGGTGGATATTGATAATCTCATTTTCACTTTCAATATCCACATAAATAGGCCTTTCTTTCTGCTCCAAACCTACATCAGAACTATTATAGGTACTATCCCATTGGAATAGACGCTGATTGTGGCCAACTCCTTCATTCAGTCCCATCTGCCAGGAACCTTCTGCAAAAAGAGATGTCCCAAAACTGAAAAACACAAAGCTTAGAATAGCCATAAATTTTACATACATACGGACAAGTTGCATAAATATTCTCCCTCAATATTTTTTGTGATGCAACCCGGCTGTCTGACATGAGACCCGTGGCTTTCCGTCCCATTCTCACAAATGGTTTGGCCTTTCTGATATTCTCTATTCAATTTCATCAAAATAGCTGAATTTAAGAATTACGGTGCAATTCTATCACTAGAGTGTCACTGAAATGTCACACTTCTATCGTCATAAATAAAAAGAGATAATCGTTGCGAATAAAACCTGGGTTTGACGAAAAAATTTACATATTTTTGCTATGATTTTCTAAAACAAAGTGAGATTTTGTGTATTTTTCCCGATTACTCTTATTGGTCCTATTTGCTATATCTACTCTCCTCAATGCACAGACGCAAACACTTGAACATGTTACAGTAAGGCTTGCGTGGAAACATCAATTCGAATTTGCAGGTTTTTATGCAGCCAAAGAAAAAGGATTTTATAAAGAAGCCGGCCTGGATGTAGAGATCAAAGAGTATAATCCAGAAATAGATACTGTAGAGGAAGTCCTGAATGGAACCTCTACTTATGGACTTTTCTCTTCACAACTTATCCTCAAAAGGCTATCTGGCAAGAAGGTAGTCAATCTTGCATCCTACTTCAAACAAAATGCGCTCATACTTATTACAAAACCAGAAATTAAAAGTGTAGACGATTTAAAAGGTAAAAAGGTGATGGCAACTAAAAGTGAACTTTCTAACACTAGCCTTGCCACTTTACTTCAAAATCATAATCTAAACCTAAATGATATCCATGTTGTTTCATCTACTTTTGATACAAGTGCTTTTGAAAAAGGTAAGGTTGATGCAATATCTGCATTTATTTCCAATGAGCCTTTTATACTCGATCAAAAAAATATACCTTACACTATTTTGAACCCTTCGGATGAAGGTATCTACTCGTACGATCTCGAGCTTTTTACTAGTGAGCATGAAGCTTTTACATATCCATTAAAAACAAAAAAGTTTATTGAAGCTACAAGAAAAGGATGGGAATATGCACTCTCTCATAAAAAAGAAATTGTTGATCTGATCTATGAAAAATACTCTCAAAAAAAATCCAAAGAAGCACTCCTGTATGAAGCCAAAATAACAGAAAAACTCATCAAACCATATCTTTACCACATAGGTGCTGTTGTACCTGAATTGGTACAGTTGAATACCAATATGTATGTTCAGCTCGGTATGGTCAATCCCAGCTGGAACCTTGAGGGTTTCATTTTTAATCAAAACTCCCAAAAGATCAACCTGACACCAGAAGAAGTAGCCTTTCTACAAAAACATCCCAAGATCGTTTTAGGTACAGAAAAAGAGTGGAAACCTTCTGTCATCGTCAATAATGATGGAACAATAAGCGGCTTTGATGCTGATGTACTTAAACTGATCAATAAAGTAAGTGGTGCAAACTTTACGTTGAAAGCAGGAAAATGGCAAGAGATGGTAGAGCAAGCCAAACAAAAAAAGATCGATGGACTGAGTACCAGTGCTATCCACGATGAGAGAAAAGCATACCTGAACTTTTCAGACGTATACACCAGTATGCCAAAAATGCTATTTGTATCAAAAGAAAATCCTAAAAAAATTCATTCGCTTCATGATCTAAAAGGAAAAACTATTGCCATTCATCAAGGTAACCTATTTGATGAAAAATATGCACGCCAATTTAAATCATCCAAAATTATCAAGTTTGACAAGCTCAAAGATGTCATAAAAGCGCTTATTACAGGTAAGGCCGATGTAATGATTGGTGATGGCACTACCTTTTACCTGGCAAATGAAATGGGATTACCGTACTTAAAACGTATTCACATACTCGACAAAAAACTTGATCTTGTATTTAGTGTCAGGAATGATTGGCCTGAGGCGATCAGTATTATAAATAAATCTTTAGCCTACATAGACAAAGGTCAATTTATACAATTACAATACAAGTGGTTTGGACAAGACCAAGCAACTGCACTAGATAAAAAATATCAAAAAATTTCACTCACTTCAGAAGAAAGAGCATACTTAAATGAGAAAAAAAACATCACTATCTGTGTCGATCCGGACTGGTTGCCATTTGAAAAAATCGACAAAGGCAGACATATAGGCATGAGCGCAGACTATTTCAGGTTGATCTCTTCGAGTATTGGCATGCCGATCACTTTAGTGCCTACAAAAACCTGGAGGGAGTCTCTTGATTACGCGAAAACAAGAAAGTGCGATATCCTCTCATTCTCCATGACAAGCCCTTCACGCAAAGCGTATCTCAATTTCACCGATCCCTTCCTGGATATTCCTCTGGTGATCGCGACAACCTATGATCAGTTTTTTGTTAACGATATCGAAGAGATCAAAGGAAAGAAGATCAGTATCGTAAAAGGATATGCCCTCAAAGAACGACTTCAATCCAAATACCCCGGGATACACTTCATTGAAGTAGCATCGGTTGAAGAAGGACTTACAAGCGTCATCCGCGGAGAGACTTTCGGATTTCTGGATAATCTCATAGCAATAGGATACCAGATACAAAAAAACTTTCCAGGCTCTCTGAAGATCTCCGGCAAGTTCGATGAGAAGTGGGAGCTCGGCCTCGGCGTACGCAATGATGATCCGACACTGCTTGCTATTATGAACAAAGCTATTGCCTCAATCGATGAAAAAACAAAACAGGAGATTAACAACAGTTGGTTCTCGATCAAATATGAAAATGGATTTGACTATATCCTTTTTTGGAAAATACTCACACCCCTCATTCTCATCGCACTCTTTTTGCTGGTGAGACATAGACTATTGCACAGGCATAATACTCAGCTTAAAAAAGAGGTAGATCAAAAGATAGCAGAGCTTAGACAAAAAGATAAAATACTGCTCCAAAAGCACAGGATGGCTGCCATGGGAGAGGTGCTGAGTCTTATCGCACACCAATGGAAACAGCCTTTATCAGCGATCAGCAGTACGCTTATGGGGATAAAAATAAAACTGGCAAACGGCAAGTTTAACCTTGAAGATCAAGCAGATAGAGAAAAATTTTTATCCTATCTTGAGAAGAAACATGACCGTATCAACCACTATGTAGAATTTCTCTCCGACACAACAGATGAATTTCGAAACTTTTTCAACCCCAATAAGCATAAAGAGCCGGTTTCCCTGCATGAACCTATCATTAATGCACTACAGATAATGGAGGATTCCATGAAAAACCATGGTATCAAGATTATCAAAGAGCTTCAGGTTGATACAGAGCTTATGCTCTACAAGAATGAGATCATGCAGGTAGTGTTAAACCTTCTTAAAAACAGTGAAGATCATTTTCTGGAAAATGCTGTACCTCATCCGGAAATCATCATTACAACATACAGTGACCCGGATCACTATATCCTCTGTATCTGCGATAATGGAGGAGGCATACCCCAAACGTATATCAAGCATATTTTCGATCCCTACTTCAGCACCAAACATGAAGATATCGGAACAGGGCTGGGACTTTACATGTCCAAAATGATCATTGAAGAGCACCATGGCGGCCTGCTCAAAATGTACAACACTGAAGAGGGGGCCTGTTTTGAGATCCTCTTTCCAAAGGAGATATCCCGGGGATAACTGCACTTATGTTTTAAACGTGAGTTTGTATCCCATTCCGTAGAGGTTGGAGATAAGGTTCTCGGGAAGTTTTTTTCTTAGTTTCGAGACAAGGTTCCGGATATTTTTTTCACTCATTTCAATCTGGTGCGCATCAAAACAGTAGAGGATATCTTCAGCTATGCAGATAAGCTCTGCCTTCTCCATAAAAAGTTTCAGCAAGATCAATTCATACTTTGTAAGTTCAACTGCGAGATCATCTTTGAACAGCATATTCTTCTCACTGTCCCAGACGAATCCTTCTCCCAGTTGCAACATTGTTACATCAGAAACCTGATGCCCTTCTTCAATGATATTTTTACTCACATCGTCCAGTATATCTATCAACTCATCGGATTTGATCGGTTTGGTTAAAAACTGAGAAATTCCAAGGTTTATCAGAGGCACAAGAAAGTCAGCATCAGTATGTGCAGAAAGTACAATGATCTTCTGAGCACGATTGATCTCCCGTACAGATTTGCTCAGTTCTACCCCATTCATAAATGGCATCTGAATATCAGTGATCAGCAGATCATAACTTTTCTTATATTGAGCCAGATATGACTGGTAGAGCTTCAGGGCCTCTGCTCCGTCCGATGCAACTGTGACACTTTTAAAAAGGTCCTCAAAGAGTTCAGCCATATCATTACGCAGCGGTTCATAATCTTCCACCAGTAGTACAGCGAGATCTTTTGTACGGGGGAAAATCGTACAATACCTACCATAGTCAACCATTCTCTTTCCCTCCCTCGTTGGGTTATTCCTCTAAAAATCTTAACATAAAAACAAATTTGATACTCTTAATGATCTGCCTGAAGCAGTCTATATCATCCCTTCAAATATCCCATTGCCGTAGCGATGATATCATCATCGTCTTTACTCGGAGATTTCAGTACAACCCGCTCTTTGCTTTCCTCAATGAACTCGATAAAGACATTTTCCCCGTAGGATGATACTTTTGAGATACCCTTCTGGCGTGCAAGTACCTTCATCACGATCACATCGATGAACTGCTTGGTGAGCGTATCAAGCTTGCCGAACCGGTCTTCGATCTCGGCGCTGATCTCGTAGACCTCTCCGGTGCTCTCACATAAGGAGAGACGACGGTAGAGTTCAAGCCGGAGCCTGTCCTCTTCGATCAGCTCTTCATTGAGATAGGCATCGACATTGAGCTTCATATCCACATGCTGGCTGACTTCCTTGTCCTGCCCGCTCAGCTCTTTGATCGCATCTTCGAGCATACGCAGGTAGAGTGAATAGCCGATCTGTTTGATATGCCCCGACTGCGCCTCCCCTATGATGTTCCCTCCACCCCTGATCTCAAGGTCATGGAAAGCCAGTACCGCACCGCTACCCAGATCTGAGTGCGACTCCAGTGCAAGCAGCCTGCGTTTTGCCTGTTCGGTCAAATGCTCTTTGTCTGCCACGATAAAGTAGGCATACCCCTCTCTGGATCCTCGTCCTACACGCCCGCGCAGCTGGTGCAGGTCTGCGATACCGAAGTTGTCCGCACCGTCCACGATCATCGTGTTGGCATGGGGCATATGGATCCCCGACTCGACGATCGAGGTCGAAAGCAGGAGATCATACTCCCCCTCCTCAAACTTCATCATCTCCTCTTCGGTATCTTTGGCTGAAACCTTGGAGTGCAGCACCGCAATACGCAGGTTGGGAAGGATATCCAGAAGCTCTTTTTTCTTATCCTCAATCGCCGCGATCGAGTTGAAGACATAAAAGATCTGGCCGCCTCGGCGAAGCTCGCGCAGGATCGCCTCTTTGACCACCTTTTCATCATGACTCTTCACAAAAGTACGCACCCCCTGGCGCTCGACCGGCGGGGTAAGTATCTCCGAGAAGCTCTTCACCTGGGACATTGCCATATTGAGGCTTCGCGGGATGGGGGTAGCTGACATCGAAAGCAGATGCACATCGATACTGATCTCTTTAAGCGCCTCTTTCTGTTTCACCCCGAACTTGTGCTCCTCATCGATGACCACCAGTGCCAGATTCCTGAACTTCGCCTGGAGCAGGGCATGGGTTCCCACGACAATATCGATCGACCCTTCTTCAAGTCCTGCCAATACTTCGCGTTTCTGTTTGGCACTGGAAAAACGGTCCAGCTTCGCTACGGTGATCCCCTCATCCCTGAAACGCTCTTTGAGCGATTTGTAGTGCTGTGCGCTGAGCAGCGTGGTCGGTGCGATCATCATCGACTGGTAACCGTTTTTTGCCGCGACATACATCCCGTTCATCGCCACTTCGGTCTTGCCAAACCCCACATCAGCACTCAGGAGCCTGTCCATCATGCGCCCGCTTCCAAGATCTTCCAGCATCTCATGGATCGCACGTTCCTGGTCTTCTGTATGCATAAACCCCGCTTTGGACATAAAGACCGCATGCTCCTCAAGATTTGTTTTGAGCACGATCCCCTTTTTGAGATGGCGCTGTGCGGAGAGATTGATGATCTGTGAAGCGATGGCAAAGAGTTTTTCCTTGACCTTGCCTTTGAGCTTTTTGAAGCTGGTTTTACCCAGCCTGTCAAGCACAGGCAGTGTACCACTGTCGGCTACAAAACGGTCGATCACTTCCAGGGAGCTCACGGGGATCAGAAGCGAATCCTCGTTCTGATAGTACATCACGACAAACTCGCTTACCGCCCCGAGCACGTCACGCTTCTCTATCCCTTTGAAGATACCGATCCCGTGGTTCTCATGCACCACGTAGTCACCCGGTTTGAGTTCATCCAGGACCAGGCTTGCCTTTTTGACCTTTTTGCGTTTGACCGGTTTGTTCAAAGAAAGGATCAACCTGTCCGGCCCTATCAGGTTGACGATACCCTCCTGATAGACAAACGCTATCCCTTCAAAGCTGGCGAGGTCGCTCCCCCTGACGATCGATTCGTTTTTGGCAAGGATCGTGATCTTTTTATCCCGGTGGGATTCCAGGAGTTTATTGGGGTCAGCCACCTCAAGATCGCGGTACTTTTTGCTCTCCGGAATCACCGGCAATGCAAAAGAATCTCGAAGGATCAGTGGTTGCCCAAGGGCATAGATCTCATCGAGTTCTTCATCCAGCTTCGATGCCATCACAGCGCTGAACTGCTCCAGTGCACTCTCTCCCAGCTCCTCGAGGTGCCACAGCCCCAGTGAGTCGACATCCTTGACAAAAGTATCGTAGCTGCTCTGCTCCACCCTGGTTTTGAGCGCCTCGTACGCTTCCTGATCGAGTGCCAGAAAAGCGGCGGGGAAAGTGACATGGTCAAGCTCATCCTCCCCCTCTTTGGGAAGGATGCGTTTCTGTGTCGCCTCGTCGTAGTGCTGTATCGTCTCCACTTCCTCGTCAAAAAGCCCGATACGGTAGGGCTGCTTGGCATCGATCGGGAAGATATCGATGATATCCCCGCGGAAAGAGACCTCTCCTGCGCTCGCAGCGATATCGGTGAAGTGGTATCCCCAGTGATAAAGTTTCTCTTTTAGTGCGGCAAGGTCAAGTGTATCGCCAAACTCTATCGTATGCATTGCAAAATTCTCCGGCTTCGGAAAGGGGATCAAAAGTGTGCGAAGCGGGGAGATCAGCACCTTTTTCTTGCGACTTTGATGGTATGCCGCCAGGGTAGTCAAAAACCTCTGTATCTCCTCATCATAGGTGCGCAGGTCCTCCCCCGCACTGACCCGGATATCCGGAAGGACAAAACTCTCAAACCCCAGCAGGTTTGCCACATCCCGTATCCCGATCGCCTCTTTGTCATCCTTGCAGACAAGGAGTTTCTCTTCGCCAAGGTTTTCCAAATATTCGTAGATATTACTCTGATACATGACTTTCCATACTTTTTAAAAATTCTTCCACCACATAGAACGAGCCAAAGACTAAATAGTGTTCATCACTGTGAATCGTACCTTCATAATAACGATACGCCAATCCCACATTGTCCAGCGCTTTTTCGATCTCATCCAGCGTTGTTGCACGCTGAGAGTTGATCTTGATGATCTCCACACGTTTGACCTTTGGCTTGAGCGTACGCAAAACAGCCTCATAGTCTTTGTCATCCAGAGAGTTATAGATCAGCACCGTCTCCGGCTCCATCGCTTTAACGATCGCCTGCGCCGCCAAAGGGTTGTGTCCCACATCGATGCGGACATTCTCTTTGAAAGGGTAAAAACGTCCGAAAAGCTTCACACTTTTCAGATCATCGATATCATAATCAACCCCCAATCTATCCAAAGCCTCCAAAGCCACCATCGCATTTTCGATCAGGTAGGCACCCCATGACTGCTCTGCTGCAGTCTTTTCCACTTTTTCCATCAACGCTTTATGTCCGGCCCTGAACAGCGTATTTAAAAAGAGCGCTGCACCTTTTTCTTCGGTGATCTTTTTTGCCACATCCGCAACTGCTTCAAATGGCTGCGGTGCCAGCACAACCTGTGTTTGTATGCTGTTGATCTTGGTGGTAGCGATCGCTTCGATACTCTCACCTAAAAAAGCCTGATGATCGATCCCTATCGGGGTAATAATGCTAAGTTCCTTGTCACAGACATTGGTCGCGTCAAACTCCCCGCCGAGCCCCGCTTCCAGTACCATAAGATCGCATCTCTCAAAGACGACAAAAGCCAGGAGTGTGGTATACTCGAAATAGCTGAGCGCCTCGCTCATCTCCCGGCCCAGAATAGCATAGAGCTTCTGATGCGCCTGTTCCAATACCTCATCAGAGACATCTTCTCCATCAACCCAGATGCGTTCATTGAACCTGATGATGTGCGGCGAACTGTAGTGCCCCACCTTCAGCCCGCTTTTATAGGCAAGGTGCGCAAGGATACGGCCCGTTGAGCCCTTTCCATTCGTACCTACAATATGTACGGTTCTGGGCCTGGAGATATGAGGCTTGAGCAGACCATAGGCGATGTGTACCCGCTGATGGTCTATCTCTTTGTAGTAAAGCGGTTTGGCATCTAAGAAATCTTGCAAGGACACGGCGGCTAATCCCCGGATGCTTTGGCATTCAATGTACCCTTGGCGCTTACATAGGCAAGGAACTCATCCATTGCTTTTGCCAGCCCCCTTCGGATCGCTTCTATCCGTAGTGTCGATGCATCCAGTGAACTGGCATGGAAATCCGCCTCATCGATCGTGTGGATCGTCTTGCTCTCTTTGCCCTGCTTGGTTTCCATCTCGAACTTCACAGAGAGATTGACCTGGTAGCGTGTCACATATCCATCTTCATAAGAAAGTGGTGTCAAAGTACTTCCGTCATATGCAATGCGAATATGGTTCTCCGCCATCCCTTTGGGCACGACACGCCCCTTGAACCGTGTATAGACCATACGGTTCATCTCATCTTTGATGAAAGGGGCATTCTCAGGTTCCACCCTGTCTACAACGACTTCCACAGAGACATTCTCCGAAAAAGTGTTTTTGATGGTATGGGAAGAGGGTTTGTAGCCGCAGGCTGTTACTGCAAAAAGCAGTAACAGAGTGAAGAGTGAAGAGTGAAGAGTGAAGAATTTTGGTTTGTTTTTCTTTGAAAAACTTCTATTTTTCTCAATCATATAGTTCCTTCATTCTCTTAAAAATAAAAGCATTGCAACTGCAATGCAAACCTGCTACCTACTATTTACTACTTACTATCTAAACTATGCCGGTTTCACCGCAAGGTTGACCAGTTTGCCCGGTACGACGATCTCTTTGACGATCTGCATCCCCTCAAGCCACTTGGCACCTTCTTCTTTGGCTTTTGCGAGGATCTCCTCCTGGCTGGCACCGGGGTCGATCTCAAACTCTGCACGTTTCTTTCCGCCGATCATCACGACATAAAGAACACTCTCCTGCACGAAGACCTCTTCTTTGACTTCCAGTACCGCTTTGAGGTTCTCTCTTTCAAAGAGGACTTCGCTCAGTTCACTTGCCGCATGAGGGATGATCGGTTCAAGAAGGTTCAGCATCACATACATCCCTTCGCTCCATACCTCGCCGCTCTCCTGCTTGTCAAGCGCGTTCATCGCCTCCATACATGCCGCGATCAGCGTGTTGAAGGCAAAGGTCTTCTCGTAGACATCGGCCGACTTCTGCAGCGCTTCATAGACCTTTTGACGTGCCAGTTTAGCCTCTTTGGAGAGTGTACCGTGATCGATCACAGGCAGTGTTTTGCCTCTCACCTTATCTGCTCTGTCATAAAGCTTTTTGATAAACCTGAAGGCACCCTCCACGGCATTGTCATTCCACTCAAGCTCTTTCTGCGGCGGCGCGGCAAAAAGGATAAAGAGCCTTGCCGTATCTGCACCGTACTCTTCGATCAGCTTGTCAGGGTCTACGGTATTTCCCTTGGACTTACTCATCTTCGCACCGTCCATGGTGACCATTCCCTGTGTCAGCAGTCTCTCAAACGGCTCATCGATATCTACATACCCGAGGTCACGGAGCACTTTTGTAAAGAACCTTGCGTACAGGAGGTGCAGGATCGCATGTTCGATCCCTCCGATATACTGGTCCACGCCCAGCCAGTAGTTCGCATCAGCCTTGTCGATACCGGTTTCGTTCCATTTTTTAGGGTTGGTCGCATAGCGGAACTGGTACCAGCTTGACTGCACAAAGGTATCGAGCGTATCAGTCTCACGCACTGCATCCTCTCCACATTTCGGACACTTGCAGTGCTTCCATGTCGGATGGTTGTCCAGCGGGTTCCCTTCACCGGTGATCTCCACATCATCAGGGAGTGCGATCGGAAGGTTCTCTATCTTTTCAGGGACAAGACCACACGATTTACAGTGGACGAACGGGATCGGTGCACCCCAATAACGCTGGCGGCTTACTCCCCAGTTACGCAATTTATAATTCGTCGTACCCTTTCCAAAGCCTGCCTCTTCAAACGTTGCGATGACCTTTGCCTTCGCCTCATAGTTTTCCAGCCCTGTAAATGCCGCTGAATCCACCAGTTTGCCCTCACCCGTATACGGCAGCGCTTCACCGCCGCTGATCACTCTTTTGACCGGAAGGCCATACTTGCTTGCAAACTCATAATCCCTCTCGTCATGTGCAGGCACCGCCATTACGGCACCGCCGCCGTACCCCGCAAGTACGAAGTTCGCTGTCCAGACCGGTATCTCCTCGCCGGTAAGCGGGTGGATTACGGTGATACCGAGCGGATATCCTTCTTTGTCTGCCTGTGCTCTCTCACGCTCACCCATATTGGCAATCGCCGTGATCTTTGCAGCTGTCTTTTGATCCAGAAGATCATGCTCTACCATATACTTCGTGATAGGATGCTCTGCCGCAAGCGCGGAGTAGCTGACCCCGTAGATCGTGTCAGGGCGTGTGGTAAAGACAGAATATTTCTCGAACTTGCCCTCAAGCTTTGCCTTGCTCTCTTCGCTCAGTTCGAAACTGAACTCCAGGCCCTGGGACTTGCCGATCCAGTTGCTCTGCATCGTGAGTACCTGGTTGGGCCATTTACCTTCAAGTGTTTTCAGATCTTCAAGCAATTCATCGGCATACTTGATGATATCGAGGTAGTACCCCGGCATCTCTTTGAGCTCTACCGGGTTGTCGCATCGCCAGCAGCACCCCTCTTCCACCTGCTCGTTCGCCAGAACGGTATGACAATCCTCGCACCAGTTGACCGTCGTTGATTCACGGAAGAGCAATCCCTCTTCAAACATTTTGATGATGAACTCCTGCTCCCACTTGGTATAGAGCGGATCACAGGTCGCAAACTCGCGTGTCTTGGAAAAAGAAAGGCCCAGGGAATTAAGCTCTTTTCTCATATAGTCGATGTTGGAATAGGTCCACTCTTTGGGGTGGCGGCCGTGCTTGATCGCAGCGTTTTCCGCGGGCATACCGAAGGCATCCCATCCGATCGGATGGAGTACATTGTACTCCTGCTTTCTGTAGTATCGTGCGATCGCATCACCTATCGCATAGTTACGCACGTGCCCCATATGCAGTCTTCCGCTGGGGAAAGGGAACATACTCAGGATATATTTTTTCTTCTGTTCCAAAGAATCGGAAGGCTCGAAGGCCTGCTCATCATCCCACTGTTTCTGCCACTTGGCTTCGATCTCGCTTGGAGTATAACGCATCAATCTCTCGCTTATCAATGATTTATAAAATTAGGGGGATTATATCCAATGTGTGGTTAGGAGGAGTTTGCAGCAGAGATAAACTCCTCCTGTGATGATAGATCGCTAGACTCAGCGGAAGGTATCGCATGCATTGATGTCACCGGTATGAAATCCTCTTCTGAACCATTCCACACGTTGTGCTGAGCTCCCGTGTGTAAAGGCATCAGGCCTGACGGTCCTACCGGCTTTTTTCTGCAGCGTATCATCGCCTATAGCGCTTGCAGCATTCAATGCCTCTTCCACATCCCCCTCTTCGATCATACCGAAATCCTTGTGTGCATGATATGCCCATACCCCGGCATAACAGTCTGCCTGAAGTTCCACTTTTACCTGCAGGGCATTGGCCTCCCTGCTCTCTCCGCCCCACTGCTGTTTGGCTTTTTGTACTTTTGCCAGGATACCCTGCAGGTTTTGGATATGGTGTCCTACCTCATGGGCCAGTACATATGCCTGGGCAAAATCCCCCGGCGCATTATGCGTGTTGGCAAGCTCCTCAAAAAACCCCAGGTCCAGATAGACTTTCTGGTCAGCGGGACAGTAGAACGGACCTACCTGTGCCGAAGCAAAGCCGCACCCGCTTTGTGTGGCACCCCGGTAAAGCACCACCGTCGGTTCTCTGTATCCCCTCAGCTGCCTCTTCCATACATCTTCTGTGCTTGCCAGTACCGTTGAGATAAACGCAGCATTCTCGTCATCCTTTTTCTGATCAACCGGCCTGGAGGCTGTCTCACCCACCCCCAGCAGGGAAAGCGGATTAAATCCGCTGAGATAGGCCACTACTCCCAGCGCGATGATCGCCCAACCGAACTTTGTCCGAAGCAAGGGTCCCAAAAGTCTGAACAGAAACAGTATTGTCCCCGCCGACATGCCTCCTCTCCCTGTACTCGCACGCCTGTCATCAACATTGGAGCTGCGTCTTTTGTCTTGCCATTTCATGATAGTGCCCTTTCAATTTCCCTCCAAATTATACCAATCAAAAGAAAATTTCCACTACAATAATAACCATAAAAACTATTGGAGTCAAATTGTGTCTTTAGCCCTTGCAAGAAAATACCGGCCTGCTACTTTCAGTGATCTTATCGGTCAGGAAGCAGTTTCTCAGACCCTCTCTCTTGCACTTGAAGGCAACAGACTCTCCCACGCCTATCTCTTCTCGGGACTCCGCGGAAGCGGGAAGACCTCCACCGCACGTATCTTCGCAAAAGCGTTGCTCTGCGAAAAAGGTGCCTCCGCGCATCCGTGCGGGGTCTGCACCCACTGTGTGATGGCCAGTGAGAACCGCCATATGGACATCATCGAGATGGATGCTGCAAGCAACCGTGGTATCGATGATATCAAAGATCTCATAGAGCACACCAAGTACAAGCCGAGCTCTGCACGTTTCAAGATCTTCATCATCGATGAAGTGCATATGCTGACCAACCAGGCGTTCAATGCCCTGCTTAAAACGCTCGAAGAGCCTCCGGCTTTTGTCAAGTTCATCCTCGCTACCACAGACCCGTTGAAACTGCCGGCTACGATACTCTCCAGAACCCAGCACTTCAGGTTCAAAAAGATCCCGCAGAACCTTGTCCAGGGGCATCTTGAGCATATCCTGAACCTTGAGCAGATCGGATTTGAAAAAGAGGCGCTGGATATCATCGCCCGTACGGGGGCGGGAAGCCTGCGAGATTCCCTGACACTGCTCGATCAGGCGATCGTTTACTCAAAAAACTATGTGGATGTTCCTACCGTGACCAATATGCTCGGTATTATCGAACCGGGCCTGCTTGAACAACTGACCCAGGATATCCTCCGTAAAGATGAGAAGAGGGTGTTGGAATTTCTCAAGATCGCATCCGACTATGAAGCGGAAATGATCCTGGATGAGCTGACCCTCTACCTGAAAGCGCAGCTCCTCTCCAAAAGTACGCTCCTGACTCCGATGATCATCGAACGCTTCTTCAGGATCATAGCCGAATCCAAAGGACTGCTTGCGCTTGGGAGTGACGGTGAGTTCATCCTGACACTCTCTCTTTTCAAAATGATGGAAGCCCTGCAGATCAAAGAGATCGATACAATGATCCAGGCACTCGAAAAAGAGATGCAGGGAGTGCAGATCACCATGCCCGCTGCACCTTCAGAAGTATCCGAGGTCGTCACGATCACGGAAGCCGACCTCGCGCCATCAAGCTATAACGGGACAGTGGAGACACCTGCAGCATCCATGGTGACTGAGGAGGCAAAGGAAGCGGTAGCGGAAATCAAAGAAAAGATCCCCGAACAGCAGCCAGAAGAAGCAACGACAGCAGAAGAAACCGGTGACAATCTAGAGGCACAAATCTATACACCTGTCCAGGAAAAGGCCGCGGTATCTGCACCTGATCCTGACCAAAAACGTTTTGATATCCTGGTCCAGAAGATCTTTGACAGGGATTTTGAACTGGGAATGTGCTTTGAGACCAATATCGAGTTTGAAAGTTTTAAAGAGGGTACGCTTACCTGGAGCTCCACAGCCCAGGGTGAAGAGAAAAAACAGCTGATCACCCACTGGGGAGTGATCAACATGTTCGTCAAAGAGCTCTTCGGGTTTGACACGAAGATTCTCAATATTGCAAAAGAACAGACCCAAAATCCGGAAGAAGAGACAAAAAAAAAATCTAATGAAACAATAGCTTTTTCGCCAGAGGAGAGCATTCATCTCTCACCGGAAGAGGAAGAGTGCAACGCCTCAGCATCGATGATTGAAGATATCGAGATGAAAAGCTCATGTATCGCTCCTGAAGCAGGCGATACCGAGGCGGCAAAAGAGAAAGATCCTTCTTCGCTACTGGAAGAACCGATGATCAAAGCCGCGATTGAATTGTTTAATCCTAAAAAAGTAAGAATTAAACGAAAATCATAAAATCATACCAATATATGATTTTTAAATGCTAACGTATACTTTCACTTTTATTGTTGCTATACAGTCCCGCTGGGTTATTGTTCGATCCAAGCTTTTGTGACAATCTTAGGATTGTCATCATGGATCTTGATCTTCTCTGCGCTGATACAAGCACCTTCTTCATCCAGCTCAAAAACAACCATCTGCAATACTCTCTTGCACTCATCGGGTACATCAAAATGGCCGCCAAGCCCTGTAAGAAAACGTCTCAAGGGTACATCTTCCCTCATTCCTATCACACCATCCCTGCATCCGGTCAGCCCTACATCTGTGATATAGCAGCACCCGTTTACTACCTGAAGGTCATCGGTCCCTACATGGGTATGGGTTCCAAGGATAGCTGAGACATCCTCACGAAGCATGTGCAGAAGTGCCTGCTTCTCACTGCTTGCCTCTGCATGCATATCGATAATGATATGTTTAAAACCTCTGGAGCGCAGCAGCGACACCTGTTCTACGATCATCGTAAAAGGGTTGTCCACCATAGGCATCGTGTAGTGCCCCATAAGGTTGAGTATCGCTACCTTTTTTCCCAGAACTATTGCCTCCAATATCCCTCTACCAGGCGCACTCTGAGGATAGTTCATCGGGCGGATAAGCGGATAGGTATCAAAAAGCTCGAAGATCTCTTTTTTATCAAAACTGTGATTTCCCCCGGTCATCATGTCGATACCGTACCCAAGAAGCTCTTTACAGTTTTTTTCAGTGAGGCCAAATCCATGAGAAACATTTTCATAATTGGCAATCGTATAATCGATACGATGTTCTTCCTGAAGTCTTTTTAGATGGCGCTTAAGCATAAGACGTCCGGGTTTACCGACGATATCACCGATAAAGCCAATACGCATATGCCTATTTACCCATGAAAGGAAGGAGTGCTGAAGCCCAGGTCAAACCGCCGCCAAATGTGTCAAGAAGCATCAGCTCACCGGTTTTAAGCCTGCCTGACTCATAGAGATCATTGATCGCCATAGGGATAGAAGCGGCAGAAGTATTCCCGTATTTATGTACGGTAACTACCACTTGGTCCTCTCTCATATTCAGTGCATCACCAACTGCTTTGATGATGCGGTAGTTTGCCTGATGCGGGATAAAGTGCGGGATGTCTTCTGCATTGATCTGGTTATATTCAAGGATATCCTTTACATCTTTGGTCAAGGTCTTGACAGCCAATTTAAAGGTCTCATTTCCCTTCATCTGTACAAAATGGAGTTTTTCATCGATCATCGCAACACTGGCAGGATGCACAGCTCCCGGAGCAGGTGTCATCAAAAAGTCTGAGTAGGAACCGTCTGCACTTGCATGCACATCAATAAACCCCTCCTCTTTTTTCTCTGTTGCAGAGATCACTGCTGCACCTGCACCGTCACCGAACAATATGCAGGTCGTTCTATCCGTATAGTCAACGATAGAGGAGAACTTTTCAGCTCCAATGACCAGAACATTTTTCTTCATGCCCGATTCAATAAATGCTTTTGCGATCGAAAGGATATAGACAAATCCGCTGCATGCAGCAGAGATATCAAATGCCTGTACATTATGTATACCGAGTTTATCGGATATGATACAGGCAGTTGAAGGCATATTGAAATGGTCCGGAGTCACTGTAGCACAGATCACAAGGTCTATCTCCTCTTTGGCTATGCCTGCACGCTCTATCGCTATTTCAGCTGCTTTTGCCCCCATATCACTTGTATATTCATCTTCTGCGGCAATATGACGTTCTTTGATCCCTGTACGCTTCACAATCCATTCATCTGTCGTATCGACCATTGTTTCAAGATCAGCATTGGAGAGGATCTTTTCGGGGACATAGGCACCGATAGATCTGAACGAAGCATATACTGGCTTAGTTGGAGACATAATTTTCCTTAACAAAATAGTGGAGAATATTCTACCATACTTTTTGGCGATAATTTCTAAAAAGGGGGGAGAAAGAGGGAAACAAGCCTAGGCTTGTTTCCGAAGGTGATAGGTTTTTAATTACTTTCGGAGAGACGTTTTTCTATCGTAGTGTTCACATCCGATTCCACATAACGTATTGCCTGGAAGATGGCATTTTTGATCGCCTTCGGGCTGGAAGCACCGTGAGAGACGATCGCACATCCTTTTAGACCCAATAGCGGCGCCCCACCGTATTCATCTTTGTCGATCTGCTTTTTCATATTGACAAATACTTTTTTCTTCATCATGAATGCACCGATCTTTGCAGGGAGCGACTTTCTGATATACTGTTTCATCAGATCGAAAACCGTTGAAACCACACCCTCGCTTGTCTTGAGCAGGATATTTCCCGTAAATCCGTCACAGACGACAACATTCACTTTCCCGTTGAAGATATCTTTTCCTTCCACATTTCCTATGAAACCTTTCAGATTCTTCAAAAGAGGAAAAGTCGCTTTTGTAAGCTCATTCCCTTTACTGTCCTCAGAACCGTTTGAAAGGAGTCCTACCGTAGGCGACTCTATCCCAAGAATCTTCTCAGCATAGGCCTCACCCATCGCACCGAACTCATAAAGGTTTTGCGGTTTACAATCCGTTACAGAACCGACATCAAGTACCAGTGTCTTGTATCTGCCCGTACTGGGCATCTGTGTAGCAAGGCCGGGTTTTGAGATCCCAGGCAAACGACCGATTCTCAGAGTAGCGGTAGTCATAGTAGCCCCGCTATGTCCAGCTGATACTACTGCATCTGCTTCCTTTTCGCGTACAAGTTCAACCGCTTTATAGATAGAAGAGTCTTTTCGTTTGAGTGCATCAGTTGCAGCATCGGACATGTCGATCACATCGCCGGCCTCAACAATTTCAATTTTATCTACATAATAGGGAGGAAGGAATGAGAGAATCTCTTCTTTATCGCCTACGAGTATAGGGACGAATTTTCTTTCTTCAAGTGCTTGAACCACACCTTCTATAATAGGCTCAGGACCGAAGTCCCCACCCATTGCATCAATTGCAATTCTGATCATTGCGATTAAGCTTTAGTTACTTTGTACTCACCTGTTGTCATGTTCATGTGGTGAGGCATTCTCCAAGTTCCATCTGCATCTTTTACAGGCATTGGAAGTGTCAATTTGTAGTGTGTTCTTCTTTTTGCTGATCTGGTTTTACTTACTCTTCTCTTAGGTACTGCCATTTTTTATCCTTTTCTATGCTAATTTAACAACGCTGGCGTTGCCTTGGAGGATCTCTATTGAAATCCTCAACTCCGTCACTTTCAAAACTCTATTTCGAAATCCTCATCACTGCTGCCACACTTTTGACAATAGTGGTAAGCACCTTTGAGTGCATTGATCTCACTCTCCAGGATATAGGTCAAATCGATGTCTCCATCTAAAAACTCAATTATATCCAAATCATCTTTATCTTCAATCATCATATCGCTGAGAGTAAGTTTCAACTCACCTTCCAGTGGATAGTCATAGCTTTGCCCGCATCTATCGCAGTCCAGCTCTGCTTTTCCACCCAAGACAGCATTCAATGTCACACGATGATATCCGCTCTTTTGAAGTGTACCACTGAGTGTGGCATCTTTCAGACTTACTTCAAAATTATTTGGCGTAGTGCCTATTTTATCAAATCGAATCTTCATGCAAACTCCTGAAAAGCTTAGCTTTTGGGAATTTAGCTTTTAGTGAATCTCTCTTTGTGCAAAGAAGAAATTGATCTCGATCTCCGCATTTTCCAATGAGTCACTTCCGTGTACTGCGTTTGCATCGATACTGTCAGCAAAATCAGCTCTGATCGTTCCAGGTGCTGCTTCTTTCGGGTTTGTTGCTCCCATAAGCTCTCTGTTTTTTGCCATTGCATCTTCACCTTCCAGTACAGATACTACAACCGGACCAGAGATCATAAACTCAACAAGCTCACCAAAGAATGGTCTCTCTCTGTGTACTGCGTAAAATGCTTCAGCATCCACACGTGAAAGTCTTGTTTTCTTTGTTGCTGCGATTCTAAGACCCGCTTCTTCAAATCTGCTGAGGATTTGACCTACAACATTTTTTGCTACTGCATCTGGTTTGATAATTGATAGTGTTCTTTCCATCCGGATATTCCTGCTTCATAAATTTTACTTCAAATCTAAAAATGAGTTGAAAGTATCGGGCGGGATTTTACCGAATTTTTTGTTAAATATAGATTAATAGGTAGTATTGAGAAAAGATCTGCATAGGAGGTTTCCCCCTATGCAGAGAGAAGATGGTCTTAGTCTTCGATTACAGGCTTTCTTGCCGCTCTGTCATCCATAGAAACAGAATCTTTAAATGGCATTTCTGCATCAGCATCGTCCATTACATAGTTGTTGCCATCAATGTAGTTACCGCCTGCAAAGTGCTCTTTATTGTCAGCTGTGAATGGCATATCCCAAGTGATACAACCCTCTGTCGGACATGCTTCAGCACATGCCGGAGTATCATGATAGCCTACACACTCAACACATTTGTCAGGATATACATAGTAGCACTCCTCACCAGTTGGGTTATCATCCTCGTCTACGATAGCTTCTACCGGACACTCATCAATACATGCCGCACAGTTGATACATAAATCATTAATCATTACTGCCATAGTTTTCTCCTAATAGTTGTTGTGAGTTAACTATAGCACAAATTTTTAAATAAATCTTTAATCTTATACTGATTTTCGAGGATTTTTTTAAATACGTACCTTAACTGAACAAATTTTTATTATAAGTGTTATTGATGATTTAAGAAGATAAATCCAGCCAGTACCCCAGAGAGGGACTGGCATTAAAAGTCATAAAAAAGTCTCTGCCTAAAGCCCCAGATAGCTTTTTATCTCTTCTACTTTGGGAGTCTGCTCCCAGGTAAAGTCACTGTCCTCTCTGCCGAAATGGCCGTAAGCAGCCGTCTTTTTGTAGATCGGTCTCAAGAGGTCAAGCTCCTCAATGATCCCTTTTGGCGTCAGGTCAAAAACTTCTTTTACACATGCGGTGATTTTTGTTTCCTCTACAACACTTGTGCCGTGGGTATTGATATAGATCGATACAGGCGCTGCGACACCGATCGCATAGGCGATCTGGATCGTTACTTTTTCACATGCACCGGCAGCCACAAGGTGTTTAGCCACATATCTTGCGGCATATGCTGCAGATCGGTCAACCTTCGTCGGATCTTTACCCGAAAATGCTCCCCCGCCGTGCGGGCATGAACCACCGTAAGTATCCACAATGATCTTGCGTCCTGTCAGCCCCGCATCACCCTGAGGACCGCCGATGACAAATCGTCCTGTTGGATTGATATGGTAAGTGATATCATCATGCATCATCTCAGCCGGTATTACCGGCTTGATCACCTCTTCGAGTACTGCTTTTTGTACCTGTTCGAGTGAAACATTGTCATGGTGCTGCGTAGAGATGACGATCGTATCGATTGCCACCGGTTTCTCATCCACATATTTGACGGAAACCTGCGCTTTCCCATCCGGGCGCAAGAATGGTACCGTACCGTTCTTTCGTACCTCTGCCAGTTTTGCAGTCAACTTGTGTGCCAGTGAGATAGGCAGCGGCATCAGCTCCGGAGTCTCTTTGCACGCATAGCCAAACATCAGTCCCTGATCGCCTGCACCGATCTCGCCGCAGGATTTATCGACTCCCTGGTTGATATCCGGACTCTGCTCACCGATCCCGTTGAGCACACCCGCGCTTCTGTAATCAAAGCCGTAACTTGCATCGGTATAGCCGATCTCTCTAACCACTTCTCTTGCGATCTCCTGCATCGGAGCATACGCCGTAGTCTTCAGTTCACCTGCAATAACACAAAAACCATTGCTCAGTAAAGTCTCACATGCAACCCTTGCATTTTTATCATGTTCAATGATATAGTCAAGTATCGCATCGGAGATCTGGTCAGCCATTTTATCGGGGTGACCTTCAGTTACTGATTCACTTGTAAAAATGTATTCGTTAGCCATTTTTCATTCCTTAACTTTTTTGTCCACTGTCACTGAACTTAAAAAAAAACTTTCCGAGTACTTTTTTAAGTTCAGCGCTTACACTCCGATGGAGTGTTCTGCTGCTACCTATCTGTATTTAAATCTCTATTCACTCTCTGGGCCAATTGCTCAGGCAAAAGTCCAAGACTCTCTTCCACCAGCTTAGTACTGCCATGCGTAATGAAAGCATCATCATACTCAAAAGTGGTTAACGAAACATCCCTGATACTCTCCTGGCTTAAAAATTCCAGCAACGCAGACCCTACTCCCCCTTTGGCTGCGGAATCGGAGAATACATACCATTTCTTATAATCAGCGCTGAGTTTTAAAAGCATCTTCTCATCGAGCGGTTTGACAAAACGCAGATCAAGGATACCGATCTTTTGCTCCATCTTCTCGGCAGTCAGCATTGCTCGCCCCACTCCGTTGCCATACCCGATAAAGAGTATATCTTCACCCTCCTGCAGCATGACAGACTTTCCAAGTTCATACAATTCACAGCTGCTGTCCGGAGCGAGAAATGCTCCTCTTGGATACCTGAAAGCACAGGGCCGGTGATACGCTTTGGCAAAGGCCATGGCTGCTTTCATACTGCTCTCGTTGTAAGGCGCAAGCAGGGTCATGTTGGGGATTGCCCTGAGATAACTTACATCAAATGCCCCCTGATGTGTTTCGCCGTCCTCTCCCACGATCCCTGCCCGGTCAATAGCGAATGCTACGCCAAGATCCATCAGACAGATATCGTGGATGACCTGATCATACCCCCTCTGCAGGAATGTAGAGTAGAGCGTACAGAAAGGCTTGAATCCCTCTTTCGCCAAAGGCCCCATCGAAGTGACCGCATGCTGCTCTGCGATCGCTACATCCCAAAAACGCTCAGGATACTTTTCCATCGCTGCACTGAGACCTGTACCGCTCGGCATCGCTGCGGTGACCCCCACGATCTTCTCATCCTCATCAGCCATCTCGAGAAGTGTTTCGCTGTAGATCTGAGTGGCAGATTTCGCACTGCTCTTCTTGTAGGCTTTCCCTGTCTCAAGATCAAAAGCTCCTACACCGTGCCAGTGCTCTTTGGTCCCCTCAGCGATCTCATACCCTTTTCCCTTGGTTGTCTGGGCATGAACGATCACCGGTTTTTTCAGTTTTTTGGCTACTTCAAGGGTCTCGATGAGTGTTTCGATATCATGCCCGTCGACAGGCCCGATATACTCGATCCCCATCTCTTCAAACATAATTCCCGGAGTGATCAGCTTGAAGGACTCTTCAAAACGCTTCGCCATGTAGGTCGCACCCTCGGGAAGATGTTCAAGGGCTTTTTCAACCCTCTGTTTGAACTTCTGATAGAAGGACCCTGCCATCGTCTGCGAAAGCAGTTTGCTGATCGCGCCGATCGGTTTGGCGATACTCATCTCGTTGTCATTGAGAATGATCACCACAGGGTACTTTCTGTCACCCAATTCATTGAGCGCTTCATAGACCATCCCCGCGCTCATACTTCCGTCACCGATAAATGCAACGGGAATACGCTCTTCACCTTTGAGTGCGATCGCTTTTGCCGCACCGACAGCCAGGGAGATGGAAGTAGAACTGTGCCCTGCCACATAGTAGTCATACGGAGACTCCTTTGGCTTGGTATAGCCGCTGATGCCGCCAAATGTACGCAGTGTATCGAAGCTCTCCCATCGGTCGGTCAGGAGTTTGTGTGCATAGGCCTGGTGGCTCACATCAAAAATGAAGGGGTCTTTGGTCACATCAAAAACCCTGTGCATTGCGACGATCAGATCTGCCGCACCCATGGTTGAACTTAAATGTCCACCGTTACGGCTTACAGTCTGCAGTATCTTCTCTCTGATCTCTTCGGCAAGTGCCTCAAGTTCTTCAATCGAATGCTCTTTGATATTCATTTCAACTCTTTATATACGCATTGATTATTTTTTTGGCAAATTCGATTTGACTCTCATCAAACGAGACTCCCAGCTCCTTTGCCATTGCTCTCAATGCTTTTTTTGTCACTTTTTCTGGTTTGGCAGAAGCGTCCCTGGGTGCTATAAACTCATGCAGTATAAAGGGAGAAACCTTTACACTTGCTGGGCTGACGACTTCTACTCTCTTCATACTAGGCAATGATCTCTGAAAAATGCCTGAAGAATGTACTGTTCTGCGCTTCTGTTCCGACCGTAATGCGCACTGCGTTCATCCCGTAGGAGGCTAGATCACGGATGATCACGCCTCTTTTGAGCAGTTCTTCTGAGATATAACTCGAATTGAGTGGATCATCAAACAGGTAGGTGATAAAATTCGTATAACTGTCAATATATCTGATGCCGTTTTCCTCTGCGAAGGCTTCGTATCTCTTGATCTGTTCCTGATGCAATGCAACACTCTCCTGAACAAACGTTTCATCTTTGGTCGCCTCTATCGCCACACGCAGAGAGAGCGTCGTGATATTGAACGGTGGCCTCATCTTGTAGAGCTCTTTGATCAGCGGTGCCTGTGCGATACCATACCCGACCCGCATACCGCCCAAACCGTGTGCCTTGGAAAAGGTGCCCAGATAGATCACATTGTCATACCCCAGAAGATCATTCGGTGCGATACGGTACTTCTCATCTTTGGCAGCCGCGTATTCCATATAGGCACCGTCCACTACGATCAGCGTATCATCTCCCATCGCCTCGATCAATCTGATCACATCTGCTTTGCTTGTCGCATCCCCGGTGGGATTGTTCGGGGTACAGATATAAACGACCTTCGGCCTGTACATGTTGTATGCTTCCATGAACTCTTCAAACTTGTGCTCATGGCTCATCGTCTTATAGACCTTTGCGCCCATCTGTTTTGCGTAGATCTCATACATAGCGAAGGTTACTCCGCTCATCAGCACCGAAGCGTTTTCATCAAGCACTGCACGCGAGATGAACTCCAGCACCTGGTCACTTCCTGCACCGATAATGATATTGGTATCCTCTACCTGATACTTCTTCGCAAGCGCTGCCTTAAGCTCGAACATGCTGTCATCGGGATAGAGGTGCGCGATATCGGCATGGGATCTGATCACTTTTGAGATCGCCGGGTTTGTACCGATCGGATTTTCATTGGAAGCAAGCTTCACCACATCTTTGGGTGCAATGCCGTATTCTCGCACAACCAACTCGATAGGCTTGCCCGCTTCATAGATTTTTATTCCCTTCAGTGCTTTGTTAAACTCTATATTCATCTTTTACTTCTTTTTTTGAAATTTTATACGTCATCCGCTTCATAGACATAGGAGCCTAGCACCTTGATCTTATCAGCATGTTTATCCAGGATCGGTTTGATATCTTCATCATCTTTGTGCCCAAGGAACTCGATAAAGAAGATCGATTTTCCCTCAACGATATGCGACTTGATCTTCGTAAGGTTGATCTTTGACCTCTCAAAATCATTGAGGAAGTTCACCAAAGAACCCGGTGTGTTGTCAAGCTTGACCAGGAGCGAAGTCTTGTCATGCCCTGATGGCAGGTTATCAAAATTTGAGATCACAAAAAAACGCGTACGGTTGTTCGTATCATCTTCGATATTGTCAAAACGGATCGGAAGGTTGTTGATCTTCGCTGCAACTGACGGACAGATCGCAGCGGCATTCTCATCCTTCAGCGCCAGCTTTGCCGCTTTGGCTGTTGATTCTATAGGAATGTGCTCGATATCATTGAACCCCAGATCCTCCAAAAACACCCTGCACTGTCCAAATGCGATATCTTTTGAGTATATCTTATCGATCTTCTTGATATCTTCGGACAATGTGGCAAAAGAGAGATGCACGTCGATCACCACTTCAGCGATGATCTTGAGGTCATACTCATCGAAACTGCTGATCGTATCGCTCACGATCCCGCTGGAACTGTTCTCTATGGGTACCACACCAAATTTTGCCGTACCTCTTGAAACCTCACGGAACACTCCCTGGATCGAACTGATCGGAAGATAGACGCTCATCGCACCGAACTTGCTCTCTGCTGCCTGATGCGTAAAGCTGGCTTCCGGCCCCAGGTAAGCCACTGCTTCCGGAAGTTCCAGGTTGCGTGAGACCGCGAACATCTCCAAAAAAAGCGCTTCGATCGCTGCATCGGTCAACTTGCCCCTGTTTTTTGCTTTCAGACGGTTGAGGATCGCCTGCTCGCGTTCAGGACGGTAGATCGGGGCACCTGTCGTGTTTTTCAGTTGACCGACCTCATGCACAAGATCCATACGCTGATTGTACAGTTCCAAGAGCATATCATCGATCTTGTCGATATTTTGACGAAGCTCATCCAAAGTCATACTCATACTCCTTTTCAAAGCGCCTGCTACTCGGCGCTCTCCTCCATGCACTCAAGCTCTAAACGCACCTGGTCTTCATACGTTTCGCGCTTACGGATAAGTTTTACCTTATCACCTTGTATCGCAACCTCTGCCGGTTTCGGACGTGTGTTGTAGTTGCTCGCCATCGTAAAGCCGTAAGCACCGGCAGAATGGACAGCGAGCAGGTCATTATGCTCCAAAGGCGGAAGCGGCACGTTCTTCCCAAGAAAGTCCCCGCTTTCACAGACCGGTCCTACGACATCTGCCGGTGTTTTTTTATTCTCAGGTGTATCTGCCTCTTTTGCCACCGCTTCGATCCTGTGATACGCGTTATAAAGGCTTGGACGGATCAGGTCATTCATCGCGCCGTCTACGATGACGAAACGTTTCTCTTCATTGACTTTTTCGTAGAGGACCTTGGTGAGGAACACACCCGCATTGGCCACCATATAGCGTCCCGGTTCACACAAGATCGTCACATCCAGCCCTTTTGTCGCCTGGAATATCGCATCGGTATAGGCCTGCGGTGCAATCGTCTGCTCATCATCATAGACTACTCCGATACCACCGCCCACATCAAAGAACTTGATATCGATATCGATGGCCTTCAGAGAACGCACCAGATCAGCCACGATACCGCATGCCTCTGCGATAGGCTCCAATTTGGTCAGCTGCGAACCGATATGGAAGTGGATCCCTACCGGGTTGAGAAACTCCGACTTTTTCGCGTAGATATACATCCGTTTTGCCATCTCGATCTCGACACCGAACTTGTTCTCATGCAGTCCCGTCGAAATATAGGGATGGGTCTGAGGATCGATATTAGGATTGACGCGGATCGAGATACGCGCCTCTTTACCCAGTGCTTTTGCCACCATCTCCACGCGTTTCATCTCAGCTTCACTCTCAAGGTTGATCAAAAGGATATCATACTCAAGTGCCGCCCGGATCTCCTCGTCACGTTTCCCTACACCCGAAAAGATGATCTTGTATTTGCTCACCCCTGCACTGAGCGCTCTTTTTACTTCTCCGATACTGACACAGTCTGCTCCGGCACCCAGTTTTGCAAGATGCGCGATCACTGAAAGATTCGAGTTCGCCTTGACCGCATAGTTGATCAATGATTTTTTCCCTGCAAAGGCATCTTTGAGGCTGCTATACCGCTCTTCGATATAGTCAAAATCATACACGTAAAGCGGTGTGCCGTACTGCTCAGCTATCTCTTTTATATCCATGCTCATTCCCGTTTTCCTAACAATTGCCGCTTGCCTGCGACACTATTTTGCGGTGATTTTATCTAAAAATTGATTAGAAGCAAGCTTATGCTGTCCAGGCACCGTTTATGCGAAGCTCTTTGCCTCTTGACAGACATAGATATATAGCGCATAGGCAACCAGCAGTATGATCGGCAATACGGAAGCAAGCTCGGGAAGGATCGCTCCGTTATACCCCATCTTTCCCAGACCGAACAGTACCCCCCATACAATGATCGTAGCCCCCAGAGAGAGTGCAAGTGTGGTTGAAAGATTCACCATTCTTGCATGGAAAGGCAACTTGAAAAAGAGGATCAGCAGCATCGCGATCGCAAAAAGTGGCGTCACCACTTTATCATACAATGTTGCGCGAATTTTGCCTGAGTCAAGCTTCTGAGCAGAAAAAAGTCTCCAGGTATGATACGTATCGATCACGCTCAATGCCTTGCCTTCATAGAGCGACTCCATAATCTTCGGTTTGTACCCCTCCAGAGTTTCAATACTCTCTTTATATTCCAGACGGTAGCTCTGTAAAATATCATTCTCATAAAGATGCGTTTTAAGTCTTGCATCTTTTGCATCCCATCCAGTGCCGTTATAAAGCGCATACGGGGCCCTGATCGTATAACGTACCTGGTTGCCTTCAACTTTAAAGAGGGTGATATCCTCTATCCTTTTCTTTAACGGATCAAGTTTTTTTACATAGACAAATGCATCATTGTATTTAAAGAACAGATCCTTCACCTGATAGTCATTGTATTCGTTTTTAAGCAAGTGGGAGGCTTTGTCCTTGGCATAGGAGAACTCCGTCGTATGAAGCACCATAAAGATCATATAGACGATAAGGGAGACTGCAAGAATAGGCGTAAAAAGTTTTTTATTGCTGAAGCCAAACGCATGCAGCGCCACCATATTGCTGTTTTTTACCATCATGACCTTTGTAATGATCACTGCAAACACCATAGCCAGAGGGTAAAGCAGCGTGATCGCCTCTTCCCATTTATAAAATATATAGTGCAACTGGTAGGTACCGAGTTTTTCAAGCTTTGAAAACTGCTGAAAATAATCTATCACCAAAAAGACCAGGGAGAGGCCCAAAAGTATCACCAGAAGGTTTTTGAGGTAGTGTTTTCCCAGATAGGTAACGTAGAGGGGAGGAGAGAGGAGATTCATCCCAGAAGCCCTTCTATGGACTTCAGGCTGTATCTCGACTTTACCTCTGTCAATGTCTCTGTCGTCAGTTTCATACAGGCTTCAGCCGTATGGGAGATCAACCGATCGAGATGCTCCTCTTCCTCTTTGCTAAAATCATGCAGCACATAATCAGCCACCTGGGACTTATGAGCAGGTTTATCCACCCCTACTCTGACACGCAGGTACTCTTTTCCGATCACTTCATCGATAGACTTGAGGCCGTTATGACCGCCATGACCGCCGCCAAGCTTGAAACGCAAAGCGCCGAAAGGGAGGTCGATATCATCATGGATCACGATAATATCTTCAATCTCTATCTTGTAAAACTGCTTTACGGCTAAAACACTTTTACCCGATAGGTTCATAAAGGTCGTCGGCTTTAAAAAGTAGTGATGGGAATATTTGAAAAGTTCACCCTGGAATGAAGCTTTGGAGAGGTCTCTGGCACCAAGATCAGCGACAAGTTTGTCTATGATCCTGAAACCGATGTTATGCCGTGTGTTTTCGTATTTTGATCCCGGATTTCCCAGACCAACAAAAAGTGCCACGACTTCTCCTGTTTTTTGTTCTTATAGAAGAGAAATAGAATTTCTCTTCGCTCACTTTAACTCTAAAGAGCTGAAGTTTGATTATTTTGCTTTGATCACACCACAGATCGCAACATCTGGTCTTTCCATAATGCGGCAGTTTGCCGGAGCTTCGATATCTCTGATAAGAATAGAGTCATCTCTGTCAAGATCAGTGACATCCAGGTCAAAGTTCTTAGGCATATTTTCGATTGCGCCTCTTACTCTGATTCTTCTTTTGGAGATGATAAGCACACCTTTGTTTTTAAGACCTTTCGGTGTTCCGTGTGTTACAACAGGTACGAGGAAGTCAGTCACCTGGCCAGGCACACCTACTCTCAGGTCAACATGAACGATGTCTCCTGTTACCGGGTGTAGTTGATACTCATGGATCGCTACGTTCAGCTCTTTGTCGCCAACTTTTACAGGAAGTGTAAATCCCTCTTTTGCTCTTACAGCTTTGATGAAATCACCTCTTTTAAATGCAGCATTGATGTTCTCTACACCATTTGCATAAATGTTAGCGATTAGATAACCATCTCTTTTAAGCTGTTTTGCGTTGCTTTTTCCGATACTCTCTCTAATGATACCTTCTAACATAGTTAGTCCTTACTTAAATAAAAATATTATCTACACCGAAATGTAAAATAGAAGCGGATTATATCCAGTTTTTATTAAATTGTGGTAAAAGTAAATATAGATACGCAGGTATCGCTTGCTTAACGCTTTTGCCTCCATGGCTACGCTGCGCTACGACCATTCCGGTTTCGTAGCTACAAACGACAAACTATTGTCGTTTGCTTAACGCTTTTGCCTCCATGGCTACGCTGCGCTACGACCATTCCGGTTTCGTAGCTACAAACGACAAACTATTGTCGTTTGCTTAACGCTACTCATCCTTGAAGCCGATAACGTCTTCTGGGGTGCTTTTGTTCTCTTCTCTCACGATCGAACCGCGCCCGACCCCTTGCATCTTCAGTTTAAGGTCAGATGGATTGGAAGCATACTCCAGAGCTATTTCGTCGGTGATTTTATCTGCTTTGATCAGGTCAAGCAGGTGCTGGTCAAAGGTCTGGGTCCCGTAGATATCTTTCCCTTCAAAGAGTGCATCGGGGATCTCATAGTCACGGTTTTCCATGATCAACTGTTCGATTCTGGCAGTCTTTTTCAATATTTCAATCCCTGCCATCCGGCCACCTTTTTTCGTCGGTACCAGCCTTTGGGAGATGATCCCTTCAAGTACAGAAGCAAGAGAGGCACGGATACGGTTCTGCTCCTCCTTGGCAAACATACCGACAATTCTGTCGATCGTCTCTTTGGCATCCAGAGTGTGAAGCGTAGAGAATACCAGGTGCCCCGTATTGGCCGCATGCAGTGCAATGTCGATCGTCTCCAGGTCCCTCATCTCACCCACCAGAATAATATCGGGGTCCTCTCTCAGTGCTGCTCTCAGCGCATCGGAAAAAGAGTGGGTATCCTGGCCGATGGCACGCTGGTTGATCAGGCACCCTCTGTCCTTATGGATAAACTCGATCGGATCTTCGATGGTAATGATATGCTTATTGGTCTCACGATTGATCTTATCGATCATCGCTGCCAATGTCGTTGATTTACCCGAACCCGTCACCCCTGTTACAAGGACCAGTCCGCGCTGTGCCTGGGTGAACGACTTGATCGCTTCAGGAAGCCCCAGTTCATCGATACTCAATATCTTCACCGGGATGATACGGAAAACGGCTGAAAGCCCGTCCATCTGATAGAAAAGATTCACCCTGAAACGGTGATCTTCCCCCAGTATGTAGGTAAAGTCCAGGTTTTTATCGATCTTCAGCTTCTCATACTGTTCAGCGGTAGTGATCGCTCTAGCGATACCATCAATATCCTCAGCACTCAGCTCATCTTTCCCCATCAGTTTCAGCTGACCGTTGATACGTACTCTTGTGATCGCACCTGATTTGAGGTGGAGGTCAGATCCCCCGTTACTGATCATCGTTCTTAAAAAGAGTTTGAGTTTTTCTTCCATCTAGACGCTCCTGTTTCCCGGATTTATTTGATACTTTCCAGCATCTCTTCAAATGCCTTCTCAAATGCCACAAGTCCTTCTGAAAGCAATGTCTCATAGACCTCTTCCATGTTGACACCCGCTTTTTCGACCGCTTCAAAGTGTGCATCGATGTGCGCCATATCCAAAGGCAGTTTTGCCGTAGTCTCTCGCTCTTTGATATAGTGTTCGATCGTACCGAGCGGTGCAGTATTGACCGATCTTGAAGCCAGGAGTTCTCTGATATAGTAGTCAGCGGGAAGGTCATCTCCCTTGACACCCGTACTTGCAAAAAGTGTTCTGATCTGGGGAACTTTATGTGATTCGATCAGCGTGTAGATCTTTGCAGCGTTGTAGTTCCCTACTTTGGCAGCCTCTACACCTGCTTCCTGGAGTGCGTTGTCAAGCATTCTGTCAAAACGGCTGACAAAGACAGAGACCACTGCATCGACTCTTCTGTTGCTTGCTTCGATCCCTTCTTTCATCGCCTCTACACATTTCAATGCCTGTTCAGGAGAGAAGATCAAAGTAGCATTGACGGAGATACCGTGACTCAGCAACTCCTTCATCGCTTCATATCCTGCCTCGGTAGCGGGTACTTTGACCATCACATTAGGCTCGCCGATCGCTTTAAAGAGTCTCTTGCCCTCTTCTACCGTTCCGGCAGTATCATTGGAGAGAAACGGATCCACTTCGATAGAGATATATCCATCATTCCCCTCCTCATAGTTTGCTCTCAATGCCTGTGCCGCAGTTTTGATATCATGGATCGCCAAGGCTTCGTACTTCTCCTTTGCACTCTTTCCTGCCAAAGATTCCAACTGTTCTTTATATGCAGGCGAAGAGGTGATCGCTGAAGCAAAGATCGCGGGGTTGCTTGTTGCACCGTTGATAATCCCTTTTTCTATCAGGGATGCAAATTCATTTTGCAAAAAATCTCTCTCGATAAAATCCAGCCACAACGAAAACCCTAACTCTCTATCTACCATTTCACTCTATCCTTATTATTGATTGTATCTTTCATTTTAAAATCTCCTTTTTGAACCAAGTCCAAAAAGGACTCTTCAGCAGAGGGCTCCCGCAACCTTGTTGCTCTCATGAAACCCTCATTTTCATACCTATTGTTCGTTTCGCTTGTATTCACATCACCACGAACAGAAATGTCAACTTATTGGCATGAAGGTTTCATATGTCCATTCAAAGTCATGCCAACTCCCAAGATCACTGGGCTTCTGCAGAGTCTCTGCGAGAGCATTGAGGAATGTATCTCTCTCTACCGCTTCAGCACCCAGGCCTATCATATGGTCTGTCGGCATCTGACAGTCTATAAAATCATAGCCTTTTGCAGCTAAAACATCGCTAAGCGCCTTGAATGCCACTTTCGAGGCATCTTTGACCAAAGAGAACATCGACTCCCCGAAGAAGGCCTTGCCCATGGCAATACCGTAGAGGCCGCCGACCAGTTTCCCTTCCTGATAGACCTCTACGCTGTGCGCGAACCCCTCTTCATGCAGGCGTATAAATGCCTCTATCAGTTCAGGTACAATCCATGATCCATGCTGCCCTTCCCTCGGTACCGTGGCACAGTGGCGTATCACCTTTTCAAAGTGATGGTCGAACGTCACTGTGAACCTGCCCGATCGCAAGACCCGGCGGAAAGATTTTCTCACGTAAAATTTTTCAGGGTAAAGAAGCAGCCTGGGATTGGGCGACCACCAGAGGATCGGATCTCCGGGGCTATACCACGGGAAGATCCCTTTGCGGTAAGCTGTCAGAAGCGTATGGGAGGAGAGATCGCCGCCATAGGCCAGCAATCCCTCATCGGAGGCAAACCTGGGGTTTGGGAAGTGGGCCGCCCTCAGCGGCGGCACAAAGTAGTCTTCATCAAATATCGATGACAATCACCGCTCCTCATACTCAAACTGCAACTCACCCTCTTTGAAGTCGACTTTCACCTTACCGCCTTTTTTGAGCTTGCCGAAGAGTATCTCATCCGTGAGCGACTCTTTGACCTTCTCGTCGATCACGCGGGCGATATGCCTTGCACCGTACCGCTCATCATACCCTTCTTCTGCCAGGTACTCTTTCGCTTTTCCGGTGAGTTTGACTTTTACTTTTTTCGTTTTCAGCAGTTCATTGAGCTTATCCGCCTCGATATCTACGATCTGTACCAATGCATCCTTGTTCAGAGGCTTAAACTCGATCGTGCCGCTCAATCGGTTCCTGAACTCCGGGCTGAAGAATGCGGCCAGCGCCTTGTCGGTCTTCATCGTCGTATCTTTCGTGAAGCCCATCACATTGGGCTCTTTTGTACCGATGTTCGATGTCATGATCAGGATCACGTTTTTAAAGTCACTGACCACGCCGTTGTTGTCCGTCAGTTTCGCTCCGTCCATCACCTGAAGGAGGATATTCATGATATCGGGGTGTGCTTTTTCGATCTCATCAAGCAGAAGCACCGTATGCGGGTGTTTCTTGATCATCTCGGTCAGCAGTCCCCCCTGCTCATACCCCACATATCCTGGAGGTGCACCGACCAGCCTGCTGATCGTGTGCGGCTCCATATACTCACTCATATCCAGACGCTCAAAGTGTACATGCATCGTCTCTGCAAGCTGCGTTGCCAGTGCTGTCTTACCGACACCCGTCGGACCCACAAAAAGAAACGACCCTATCGGCCTGTTGGGCGCATTGAGCCCTGCATAAGAGCGTTTGATCGCACGGCTGAGCGCTGTGACGGCCTCATCCTGCCCGATGATCTTCTCTTTGAGGTCAGACTCAAGCGTTTGAAGCTTTTGGGTATCGTCCGTACCGACCACTGTTGATGGAAGTTTCAGGCTTCTTGCCACGCTCTCTTCGATATCTCTAGGTTTGACTTTGACATTCTCACGCCCCTGCAGCATAAAGTGCGCTCCCACCTCATCAATGATATCCATTGCCTTGTCAGGGAGGAACCTGTCATGCAGATACTTCACCGAAAGATCGATCGCCGTACGCAGTGCCGCATCGGAGAAACTGATCTTGTGGTAGTCTTCGTACTTGTGCTGTACACCTTTCAGGATCGTGAAGGTATCCTCGATACTCGGCTCCTCTACATCGATCTTGGCAAACCTGCGACTGAGTGCTTTGTCTTTGTCAAAGAAGTTTCTGTACTCCGCATAGGTCGTTGCGCCGATACACTTCAGGTCGCCCCTGGCGAGGGCGGGTTTGAGCAGGTTGCTTGCATCCATGCTCCCCCCGCTTGTTGCGCCCGCACCGACCATCGTATGGATCTCATCAACAAAGAGTATCGCATTCTTCTCTTCCGTTAGCTCGGAGATGATCCCCTTCAGACGCTTTTCAAAATCGCCTCTGTACTTCGTCCCCGAAACCAGTGCGCCCATATCCAGAGCATAGACCTTGGCATCTTTGATCACATCCGGCACTTCTCCCTCGCTGATCTTGAGCGCCAACCCTTCAGCGATCGCTGTCTTACCGACACCGGGTTCTCCTACGAGCAGCGGGTTGTTCTTCTTGCGGCGGCAGAGCGTCTGCATCACTCTGGCGATCTCATTCTCACGCCCGATCACCGGATCGATCTTGCCGCTCTTTGCAAACGCCACAAGCTCCGTTGTGAACTCACTGAGAAGAGAATCCTCCTCCTTCTCTTTGCCTTTTTTGGTTTGGTTTTCAGGCTCTCTGTGCGAGATCACCTCCAGCACATCTACCCGAGCAATGTTCTCTTTTTTCATCAGGTAGACCGCATAGGAGTGCTCCTGAATAAAGATCGAGGCGATCATATCACCCACACTTGCTTCACTCCGGCCTGACGAGTGGATATGCGTCATCATATCGTTGATGGTCCTTGAAAGGGCTACCGTCTCAAAGGGTTCCACCTGATATTCAAGTTTGGGGATCGTTTTGTTGATATGCTCCAGTATCCCTTTTTCCAGTACCTCGGGGTTCGCCATAAGTGCAGAAAATATCTCTTTCCCCTCTTCGCTTCTCACGACCGCCAAAAAGACATGTTCTACAGTAAGGTACTCATGCCTGTTCTCTTTGGCATAGGCAACTGCATGCTTAAATACATCATTCAATGCCATACTTATCATAATTAACTATCCTCTTCTATTGTGGCGAGCAGCGGAAACTCATTCTGTTTCGCTTTCTGTTTGACCTGCTCGGCTTTAGTCTGCGCGATCTCAAAGCTATAGACACCACACACACCGATACCCTTTTCATGGATCTCGATCATGATCTTCTCTGCCTCCATGGCATTTTTGTGAAAGATGCTCATCAGTACATCCACGACAAAGTCCATACTCGTATAGTCATCGTTGTGCAGCAGTACTTTGAACATCCTGGGCTCTTCGAGCTCCAAACTGGTCTCTATCTCTTCTTCTATCTTTGGCATAGTATGTTAAAATTCCTGTAAGTTGATCTATAATTACCGCCATCCCGGGTGCATCCTATGGGTTCGGATTTGTTCGAAAACAGAAGTTTTCGATGGGGTAGGGAATGACGTTTATAGCTTAAATATTATACACAAAAACTTAGGAAATGCAAATGCCCTCACTCTTTATCACAGCAACAGGCACCCATGTAGGGAAAACGCACACGACACTCAAACTCATCGAAGCCTTTGCAAAAAAAGGGATCAGAGTGGGTGCATTCAAGCCAATAGAAACCGGGGTGGAAGATGAACCGCTCGATGCCAAAGCACTGCTTGAAGCCTGTCAGAGCGTCAATCCCGATTTTTCTGACCTTACCCCTGCAGATATCACCGCCTATACCTTCTCTCTGCCTGCCGCACCCTTCTGCGCGGATACCGGGCAGGAGATCAGACTGGAAAAGATCTTTGAAAAGTATCATGCACTCTCCAAGCGCTGTGATCTTTTACTGGTGGAAGGTGCGGGCGGGCTGATGGTACCTATCACTCAAACTTATAAGATGATAGACCTTGCCAAAGAACTCGCTTGCCCTGTACTTCTCGTCACCCCCAGCCGCCTGGGGTGCATCAACGATACACTGCTCTCCATAGAGGCACTGAAGTCGAGAGATATCGACTTTGAGTGGTGCGTCAATCTCCACGAAGACAGAGAGAGTTTTGCCAAAGTGACACAGCCCTACTATGATGCAGTGTACCCTGAGTGGTGGAGTGTACAGGATCAACTGAAAAA
>DSDW01000120.1 GCA_011048515.1 Campylobacterota bacterium
ACGGGACGGGAGGGGGTGTGCTGGCCAAACTGGTCACCGAGTATCTCAAAAAACATCCAAAGATCAAAAACTTTTATCGAATGCCCGGCAATCTCGGGATCACAGTAGTGGAACTGTAGAAAGAAGGAATCCGGATGTGGTGCAGGAAAGCAAAAAAATATTTAGGTTATCTCCCCGCACTGCTTTTAATGACTTTTTTTACAGCAGGGTGTGCGAAGCAGCAGCCGTCACATTCTCTCTCCAGGGAGCTTCCTCTTCCTGAAAAGCATCTTCCACAAAAAAAGATGAGAAAGATGCAGGTACACTCCAGCGCATACACTTCGCGAGTTAAAAGAAAAAATGCCATATATCCTGTCGGGGCATGGGGAGATGCCTTGACCCCCTCATGCCGCGGCATTGCAGTTTCTGATGATCTGATCAGAATGGGCCTGACCCATCAAACCAGGGTAAGAATAGAAGGGCTTGAAGGGGAGTATGTCGTACTGGACAAAATGCATCCAAAATGGAAGAAAAAAATCGATGTCTATATGGGAAATGATTTCAAAAGAGCAAGGTACTGGGGTGTCCGGACGGTAACCATACGGTGGGAAGAGCCCAAAAAGAAAAATACGCGATAGAAAATATACAAGGGTGTTTGATCTGAAAGGAGACGGAAGAGGTGAATTTCAAGCGATCTCCACACTAACTCTAACCGAAATCTTAACTCCAAAAGGTATAATATAGCCCATTAATACAGTTGAGGAGATCGTAGTGAAGATTGCAGATGTAAAACAAGAGTTGAGTAGTGATGAAAAGGTACTTGAGAGTGCTTTTAAACTGGAAACGTTTTATAAAAAATATAGGGTTGCACTCTGGAGTTTTGTTGCAGTAGTGGCACTTTTCTTTATCGGTCGAAGCATTATAAACGTGATGGAAGAGACAAGATTGACCGAGGCCAACAGTGCACTTTTGACATTGCAGAAAAACCCCGAAGATAGTGCCGCACTCGATACGCTGAAGAAAAAAAATCCGGCGCTTTTTGAACTCTACAGTTATGCACAGGCTGCAAAAAAAAGGGATAAAGCGGTTTTGAGCACATTGTCTCAAAGCAATAATACGGTGGTCTCCGATGCAAGCAGGTATACCCTGGCTGTCATGGAAGAGAAAACAACAGACTCTGCCCTCTACAAAGAGATGACACTGTTGGAAGAGGCATACCTTGCGATCCAGAACAAAGAGATAAAAAAAGCAGAGGAGAAGCTCGGTATGATCGATCCGCGTTCACCGGTTGCAACACTGGCTCAGCTTCTGAAACACTCGATGATAAAGGCTGATCAATGAAACAATCGGTACTCATTGTAATTGCAGCTGCTTTGATATTTACCGGGTGCAGCAGTAAAAAATATTTTGAGCCTGAAAAGACTTTTAGTGCTTCCAAAGCAACAGGCAGCTATAACAGCAAGATCGTCTCCGTAAGCAGAGACGGCGCTACCCTGGAAGATCGCCGCTATATCAGCAGAAGTAAGGGAATGAGCTCTTTGGATCTGGGTGAGGGGTATCGGTTCTTAAGTGAGAGCGACCGCTATCTGCTGGCATCCAATATCGAAGGTGTGCTCAAAGTCATAGAGAGAAGTACCCAGAAGGTCGCGCATCAGGTAAGCTTTGACTCTCCGGTGGTCACAGCAGCGATCAGGGGTGGAAAGATCGCTTATATCCTCAACAACAACACCTTCGGCCTTTATGATATGCAGACGCAGAAAAAGATGATAGAGGAGAGGTCAGATGAGACCTATGCGATCGATGCGAGAGCAGCAACACCACTCTATATCGACCAGCTTGTTGTTTACCCTATGCTGGACGGGAAGCTGATTATCGTGAATAGTCGGGATGTCAGCAGTGCCAAGGTGGTCTATCTCAGCAGTGCCAAAGTCTTTAACAATGTGATCTACCTGGCTAGAACAGGCAACACAGTGGTGGCAGCGACACCAAAGACCATCATCACTCTGGGAGAGGCCGGAGAGCAGGAGTATCAGGCAAACATCTCTGACGTTGCTGTAGCGGACGGTATGGTCTACCTCTTTACCAAAGAGGGGGAGATCATTAAACTGAACAACGCATTGAAAGAGCTGAAGCGTACGAAGTTCAAGTTTGCGCACTACTCTGTCGCTACTGTGACCGGGGGGAAAGTCTATGCGCTCGATCAGAAAGGTTCGCTTATCGTACTGGATGATGCGCTGACCAAGAGCAGGATCTATGATGTCGGTGAGGTGAAACAACCTGCATTTATCTCTGCAACAAAGCTCTATAAAGACGGAGATGTCATAGAACTTTCAAAACTGGGTTATGAGTAAGAGCGATATACTCATTGCCTTTGAAGAGTATCTAAGCGTCACCAGGGCGCTTAGTGCCCATACGATCTCCTCCTATATTTCCGATCTTGAACAGCTTGAAGCGTCTGGCACCAAGGCATTAACGCAACTGGATACCAATGATGTTTTGGGCTTTTTGGCGACGTTTGGAAACAAACGTACACTCAACCGTAAACTCTCATCGATCAACGCCTTTTTCCATTTTTGCCATCAGCATGATTTTGTCTCAAAGAAGATCAGAATACCGATGGCAAAAGTGCCCAAGAACCTGCCCAGATATCTAAGCAGTGAGGAGATCATGAAATACCTCTCCCTGATCGACCGTTCTACGCTGACGGGAATGCGGGACTACGCATTGATACTTTTTTTGTATGCAAGCGGCTGCCGTATCTCCGAAGCACTGCATATACAGAGGGAAGATATCGTTGAGGGATGGTTGAAGATACGTTTTGCCAAGGGTGAAAAAGAGCGGGTGGTGCCTCTTGCACCAGTTGCGATAGAAGCACTGGAAACCTACCTTCAGCATGAGCAGATGCATAGCACTTATCTCTGGCTGAATTACCGGGGGGAGGTACTCAGCCGTATCTCTGCCTTCAAGATCGTCAAAAAGTACCTTGGGGTCTCGCCGCATGTTTTGCGTCACTCCTTTGCCTCTTCGCTCATTATAGGAGGGGCTGACCTGCGCGTGGTACAGGAGCTGTTGGGGCACAGTTCGCTGGAGACCACGCAGATCTACACCCATATCCAAAAACAGAATCTGGCGGAGACAATGCGAAGCTACCATCCTTTGAGCTAAATAGGGTATCATACCGGTATGAAAGAGATCACAGAGTATTTACAGAAAAAGAACCTTATCTTCAAGTCATTCAAAGAGATCAAGCCAAAAACACTAGGCTCCCGAAAGAGGGTCGAGATCTATCTGGGGGTTGACCTGAAGGGGTACTATACTCTGGTCATGCAGTTGGAGAAAAAGAGCAGGGTCTTGCAAAAAGAGGCACACGAGTTGATGGGATTGCATGAGAAACTTGAAATACTGACAGAGGCGAGGATCACCCAAAAATATATCCTTATTGATGCTCCGCTCTGCTCCAAAGCCAAAGCTTTTTTGCAAGAGCAGGGCTGGGTAGTCTGGGAAAAAAAGGTATAGAAGATGCAGCATAAACTTTTGGCCGATATCGGCAATACCCATATGCATATCCTGGATGAGGGGAAGATCCTCCACCTGAAGCATCAGGAGGCAATCGATCGCTATCAAGACCGTGAACTCTGCTACATCTCCGTAAGTCACAGACTCGATTCGAAGATCACACAGATCAAAAGGTGGAAAGATATCGCTGCAAATATAGTGCTTGAAGGCACTTATGCAACAATGGGGGTGGATAGAAAGGCACTCTGCCTGAGCCGCAGGGATGGCCTCTTTGTCGATGCGGGTTCAGCGATCACCGTGGATATCGTGAAAGACGGCATCTACTGGGGAGGATTTATCCTTCCGGGGATCAATGCATATCTTGAGAGTTACCGCAGGATATCTCCGGTACTCGATACCTCGATCAATCACACCATAGCGCTTGACAAACTTCCCCTTACAACCAAAGATGGGATAAGCTATGGTATAATCGCGTCTATAAAAGCACTCATTGATCAGCACAGGGATGATCAGCCCCTCTATTTTACCGGAGGCGATGGAGCGTTTTTAAGCCGCTTTTTTGAAGATGCGATCTATGATGAATCACTAGTATTTCAGGGGATGATGCAGGCTTTGAACGCAAGTGAGAAATTAGAAATTAAAAATTAGAAATGATAGTTTGTTTTCTGCCAGAAAGCATCTGTTTGGTATAAGGGATGATATGGGAAAAAATGCTACAAAGAGAGAAGTATTGCGGAGCAATACATACAATGATTATTCACTATTCACTATTCACTATTCACTTTTACTCAAAAGGAGCAACCCATGTTGACAGTCGCACTTCCAAAGGGAAGGATCGCAGAGCAGACGCTGGAGATCTTTGCGGAGATCTTCGGCGGAGAGTTTAAGTTTGAGGGGCGTGAGCTGATCCTGGATATGGGAGAGTTCCGTTTTTTGAATGTGCGCAATCAGGATGTACCGACCTATGTAGAGCACGGCGCTGCAGATATCGGTGTCGTAGGTCTTGATGTCATCACTGAAAAGGAGTTGGATATCATCCAGCTTCTGGATATGCAGCTGGGCAAATGCAAGGTGGCGATCGGTATCAAAAATGAGGATGAGCTGGACTGGAGCCGCCCGAATATCAAGATAGCGACAAAGATGGTCAACATCACCAAGGATTATTTCGCTCAGAAAGCAGTGGGTGTGGAGGTGATCAAGCTCTACGGTTCGATCGAGCTGGCACCACTGGTCGGACTTGCCGATGCGATCGTGGATATCGTGGAGACAGGCAGTACGATGAGAGAGAATGGACTGAAGGTAGCCGAAGAGATCATGGACTCCTCGGCATACCTTATCTCTAATAAAAACAGCTACTATGCGAAGAAAGACGAGATCCTTTCTCTCTATGAGAAGATCAAGGAAGTGGTAGAACGTGACAACTAACAGTTCAGATTCGCTTGACCTCTATGCCAAGGTAGAGGATCTTCTGGGGATAGAGGGGGCAATACCCCGCCTTTATGCCCACTATCTTCTTTTTTTGCGATCGGTCCAGCCCAAAACGCTGCTGGATGTGGGATGCGGTTCGGGGGATTTTCTCGTACAGATGAAAAAAGCGCTAAAGCTGGAGGAAGCCAAAGGGATAGACCTGAGCCCTCTGATGGTCGAACGCACCCAAAGCAAAGGGATAGATGCAGCGTGTATCGACCTGTGCGACCTGGAGGGCAGGTATGATATGATCACCGCGGTATTTGATATGGTCAACTACCTGGATGCCAGATCACTGCAAAGATTTCTCGGATGCATCGCCGATCACCTCAATGAGGGCGGTTACTTCGTCTTTGATGTGAACACACTCTACGGATTTGAAAATGTCGCAGTGGGGGCCTTTATCGTGGATGATGAAGAGCGTTTTTTGGCTATCGACAGTGATTTTGAGAAGCGGACCTATGAGATGGAACTGACGCTCTTTGAAAAAAAGGGTAATGCTTTTGTCAAATCAAAAGAGAGGATCACTCAGCACTACCATACCCTTGAAGCGCTCACCTCTCACCCGGGACTCAAGCTTGTATCTTCCGAAGAGGTAGAACTCTATGAGATGGGTGAAGCCGATAAGCTTTTTGTCGTGCTGCAGAAAAGCTGATCCCCCTGGCCTTACATAGGCCTATTGCGCTTCTCCCAGTTCGGTTTCAATGTCTTGATACCGGTTTCCTCTTTTAATATTTTTTCGATCAGGGCGATATCGCTGAGTTTGGATCGGTTTTGGAAGATATAGTATCCTATGACCATTTTGGATTTTAGTTTGAGCCGGTATTTCTCTTCAAATGTCTCTATATCGACTGTCTCTGGATCAGTAAACTGGATGACGATCCCCTCGTGTGCTTCGATCTGCTTGGCGCCGTAGGGTGACATTTTACCCTCAAAACGGCTCTCTTTGGGGATCAGTATCGTACGTTTTACTCCTTTATCGAGTATCGTGAAACTCCGGTAGTTCTGTTCTGCATCCATCGTTTCCATCTTTTTGGAAAGGGCAAAGGTGCTGCTTGCAAAAGTGATTATTAACACAATAAACAGGGCTGGTCTTTTCATACTCTCTCCTAGTGTCCGTAGATTTTGATCTTTATGTTTTTGAGTGTACCGCTGTCAGGGGGCAGCATATCTTTCATCTCAACACGCCAAGTACCCGAAGTGGACTCGCCGAGGAAGGCCGCACTGCCAAGCCTGAACCCGCCATCCATCCAATTTTCGTGTCCATCTATAGTAGAGGCAATGGAGTCCTCCTGGATAAGGGTCGTTTTGGTGCCTGAGGGTGAGATCAGTTCTACTCTGTAATCCGATGCATAGGAAGAGTTATTGTCTATCGTCACCTCGACCCACTCAACCTTGATATCATCATTTATCGTAATATCAAAGGTTTGTGTCGTCTTGTTATCTGCAATTGGCGTATTGAATGTCTTTGCTGCACTTAGCGAACGCTCTTGGGGAAGATTGCTGTATGTGCTGGTGCAGGTGTTGATCATCCCCTGGGCATTGATCAGCCCGAAACCGTAGTCGATACTGTGCCAATGGCCGGCAGCATTTTGAACCCAACTCCTATTGGCACTATCAATTTTTTGTGCATGTGCAGCGATAAGATATTTGACATCTCTCCAGGTCAGATCAGGGCACGCTTCCAGCACCAATGCTACGACCCCGGAGATTGTGGGAGTAGCCGCACTAGTCCCGTTCATTGCAAAGGTATAGTTTTCACTGGTATCTTCACTCCATGTAGTCATGGTATCGATATTTCCGCTATTGGAGGAAGTTCCCATCACGGTTGTCGTTCCGATGGTAGGACTATCCTGATAATAGTTCCCGCTGTAGCCTGAGACAAGGATATTTGAGCCCGGACTGGAGTAGTCTGCATGGGTATTGTCATGCTTCAATCCAGTGACGGCAATGCAGTATCTGCTGCTCAGCAGATACTGGAGGTTTGCATTCCCCCCGCTTTCCCGATTATTCCCGGCAGGGAAGAGATAGATACGGCCTTTTCCGTCTCTGAGCTGCGAAGTCCCTAAAGCCATGATGTCTTCATAAAGCGTATCGGTATCAAATTCCGACCCCCAGCTGTTGTTTGTAAGGGCAATCTCATTAGCGCCTTCTCCGGTAAGCCAGACCTTTTCAAGTATAGCCGCTCTTTGATTTTCCAGCCAGTCACTTCCGGCGATTTTGGCAAAGGGTGCGATCCCTCTGACTCCTTTGCCGTTGAAGGCTCTTGCGGCGATGATACCGGCTACCATCGTACCATGGGTATAGTCTCCATCATCCGTAACTGTTGCTGAAGGATCGCCGACATTCTCTCCATTATAGGAGCGTGATAGATCCATATTGGCTTCGAGGTCCTCATGATCTGCATCTACACCATCATCCACAACCTGAACGATGATATTTTCTCCCTGGTTATACCCCATATAGCGATGGTAGACTTCCAAAAGAGCGAGATCGTTACCTGCTATGGTTTCTATGCCGCTTTCATTGGTGATCTCTCCCAAACTTCTAATGTGCCACTGTTTGTCAAAGAAAGTATCGCCAAATGCTTCTTCAGTATCAAGTCCGTCCTCTATACCATTCTCATTCTGGTCACTATTATTATGATCCATCCCTAGGTGCATTTCGATATCATCAGGTATAAAGTCATTATCGCTGTCCGGATTTTCGTTGACGTCTGTTATCGTTACTGTGATGGTCTGCTGTGATTGGTTCTCATAAGTATCTGTAGCCGTAACAAGAACTTCGTAGATATTGTTGGTATCATTATCTTCCGGATTTTCAAAGTCGGGCGGATTTATAAAGGATAATGAACCGGTATGAGTGTCAAGAGAAAATTTTGTACTGTCTTCCCCTCCAGATATACTGTAAGTCACAGTATTCTGATTGTATGCCTCAATGATGATGACAAAGAGCCTATTCTCCGGTACTAATACAGTACTGTCCGAAGTGAACCGGGGGAGTGTGGGGCTGCTGCTCGTACCGCCTCCGCCACCACATCCAACCAGCAGAATTGAAAAAAGTACCGGTAAGATTTTAAATAATCTATTCATCGGTATAACCCCTTGGATTTAACTTACATAATTATAGCTATTTATAAAATGGGATTAGTTGAAAGAATACAGGGAATATTGAAACGGGGGAAAAAAAGATATCCACCTGAAAGAGGTGGATATTTTGAAGGGACCTTATTTGATCATTTCAAATGGAGATTCTACAACGTTCTTTCTGTCAACGATGTATGGGATAAGCGCTGTTTGTCTCGCTCTTTTGATCGCTACTGTTACCATCTCCTGGTGTCTTTTACAGTTACCTGTCAATCTTCTTGGCATGATCTTAAATCTCTCTGAGAGAGAGAATTTAAGCTGTGCCAAGTCTTTATAATCGATGAAGTCAATTTTTGCTTCACAGTATTTACAGTATCTTTTTTTGAATTTTCTTCTTTCTGCCATGGTTTATGTTCTCCTAAAACGGTATTTCATCTTCACTGATGTCAATTTCTGGGATGGTATGATTTGACTGTTGCTGTTGTGGTGCACGCTGCGGCTCTGAAGGCGCATTGTATGACGGTTCAGGATGTGCATAGTTGTCTGAAGGCATTGCATTGTTCTGATATGAACCTTCTGTACCTGCTTCGTCTTTGCCGCCCAGCATCTGCAGGTTCTCTACCGTAATTGTATGTCTGCTTCTTTTGCTGCCGTCTTGTGCCGTCCACTGCTCGAGTGTCAGTCTGCCATCTACTAAAACTTTGCTTCCCTTGCGTAGGTACTGATTGGCTATCTCAGCAGTTCTTCCGAAGAAGGTAAGGTCAATGAACATTACTTCTTCTTTCTGCTCGCCTGTTTGAGATTTGTATCTTCTGCTGGTTGCGATCGCGGTTTTTCCGATCGCACTCCCGCCTTGTGTATAACGGATCTCAATATCTCTTGCCAGGTTTCCTGCTAAAATAACTTTGTTGTACATAGGGTTGCTCCTAGTTGTGTGCGAAGGGCTTACGCCTCTTTCGCTTCGCTTTTCTTCGCTGCTTCAACAAGCTTGTTGAACTGTGCCATCTCTTTGCTGTTTGTATATTTTACTGTGAGGAACTTGATCACATCTTCATTGATTCTAAGGTTTCTCTCCAGCTCTGTGATCACAGAACCATCCGCTTTGAAGTAAACTACAGTGTAGTATCCTCTGTCATTTTTCTGAACCTGGTAAGCAAGTTTTCTCATACCCATATCATCAGTCGCAAGAATCTCTGCACCCTCTTTAGTAAGTACATCTGTGATCTTAGCAACTTGTGCTGCTGTCTCTTCTTCTGTGAGTGTAGGTTTGACTACGAAGAGTGTTTCATAACAATTCATGTTTTTCCTTTTGGTTTAATAGCCCATCTATTCAGATACGCTATTTCATTAATAGCCTGGTTATAAAGTATCTGTCCAAAAAATGAGCAGGAATTTTGGAAGCATTATTTTACTATAAAAATCTTATAGCAAGTTGAGGGCATCAAAGGGAAAGTGTAACGATGGGAAACACAAAGATGAAATCCGCATCCTTTGGCAGAAAATACTTGACACCTTGAAATGCTTAGGTAAATTTTATTCACTATTCACTATTCACTATTCACTATTCACTATTCACTATTAAAGGTATCCCTGTATCTTGATCAGTATGCTGTAGAGCAGCACCTCTCTCTGTGTGGCGGGTGCTTTTTTCATCTCTATTTCACTCTCAAGCAGATGCTCAAAGATCCTGAGGAGCGCTGCCGATTTGACACGCAGCGCTAATGAGGCTTTCTGTTCTTCGATGTTCTTGGGCAGTTTGTACCCCAGGATGGCAGCAGAATCTACCTGTCCATGGAGTTTGATATAGGCGTGAAAAAGAAAGATCTGGTTCACAAAGTACTGTGTGGCACGCAGGATGGAAGCTTCATCCTCTCCCAATTCGAGCAGCCTGGTGATCGTATCAGTGATCGGTTTTTTCTGAAACAGCTCTATCAGCAACTGTTCGATCGCCAGTGGGGCGGTGGAGTAGACCAGCCTGTCGATATCTTTGCTGGTGATTTTACTCTCCAGGATGGCAAGCTTTTCCAGCTCGTTGGCACACAGCGCCAGATTGTTGTTGAGTACTAGCATCAGGTGCTGCAGGGCATAGTGGTCGATATCCAGCCCGATCTGCTGTGCCTTCTGCTGAAGCATTGCCACCCCTTCACGGACATTGGGTTCAAAAAATCTCACCCAGACTCCGCCATTTTTGTCGCTGAAGGATGACTGCATGCTTTTGGCATCGCTTGCCGCACCGCTGTAACCATAGAGAAAGTAGTTCTCTTCACTTTTATTGGCAAGTTCCACCAGCAGATCGAGCTCTTTTTTCGGGATCTTCTTGTCCCTTTTGGCGACGACCAGGTTTGTCCCCCCAAAGAGAGAGCTTTGCGACAAAAATGCCTTGGCCTGTTCAAAATCCCACTCATCGTGATAGAGGGAGAGCATACTCTCTTTGGCATCGAGCTTTTTGATGTAGTAGTCGATATAGTAGTCGGTCAGATAGTCGTTCTCGCCGTAAAGCAGCACAGCTTTGGGAAGAGAGTTTTGAAGGCGCTGGTTGAACTCTTTTTGATACATTATACCAGCTCCGTTGCCTCACGGCTCAGTTTTTCCACGAACTCGCACTGGATAAAGGCCTGCGGGATACTGACGTCGCCGATACGTACCTTGATGCGGTCAAAGAGCATCACCTGATCGGCTCTGAGATGTACGGTGACCCCCTGTACATCAGCATAGAGTACGGCTTTGGCATCACCGCTCTCCTCGATCTCGACCACTTCGGCCCCGAATACTTCACCCACTTTCGTAGCTGCCCATCTGGCAAATTTACGGTCCCTGAAGTCCCACTCGGATTTGACCTCTTTGCGTTCTAGTTCACTGACCCTTGCACAGAGTGATTCGATATTTCTCAGCAGGTACTCCATCTCCTGTTCATCATTCTGCAGCTGGGCTTTGATCATACGGTGCAGTATGAGATCCGAGTAGCGTCGGATCGGGGAAGTGAAGTGGCTGTAGTACCTGTATCCCAGACCGAAGTGTCCGACATTGTGGGCTGCATAGCTCGCCTGGCGCAGAGATTTGATCAACATCGCATCCACTTCGGCAGCAAGCCCCATCTTTTCGGCTTCTTTCTGGATCGCACGGATCAGTGATGGCGAATCTTCGTACTCCTCTACATAAAGCCCTACAGAGGCGAGCTGGACAAGCAGCTCTTCGAGTTTGGAGAGCTGCGGCGGTTCGTGGATACGGAAGATACCCAGTTGATCCTCTTCCTCCCCCGAAAACCTTTTGGCGGCAGCCTGGTTGGCAAGTAGCATACACTCCTCGACCAGTGAGTGTGACGGGGTTCCTGTCTCTATTTGTGTTCCTACCAGGAGATGATTGGCATCGATCGTGAGTTTGGTCTCATCCGTCCTGAAGTCAAACCCTTCTTTGAGACGTGTATTGCGCAGTCTGACGGTGATCTTCTGCAGCGGCAGCAGCCAGGTAAGCAGTCTTGCCACAGTTCCCTCCGCATCACGGCCCTCTGTGGCGATAATCTCATCGACCTGGTCATAGTTGAAACGGTGTTTGGAGTGGATGATCGCTTCAAAGAACTCCTCATGGAGAGGTTTCAGGGTGTTTCTGTCCAGTTCGATCTTGGAGACGAAGGCAAGTCTATCTACCCTTGGTTTGAGTGAACAGATGTTTTCACTCAGTTCACGCGGGAGCATCGGGAAGGATTTATGCGGGAAGTAGGTGGTAAACCCTCTTTTTTTCGCCTCTTTGTCGATCTCAGTGAAGTAGGGTACATAGTGGCTGACATCCGCGATCGCCACATAGAGTGTGTAGTTTTTCAGGTCGAAGTAGATCGCATCATCGAAATCTTTTGCCGTGACAGGGTCGATGGTACAGAAGTCAAGATCTGTAAGGTCAACACGATCAGGGTGTTCACTTCTGGTCACCTCACTCTCTACCTCGACCGCTTCCGTCACACAGGCTTCAGGAAATGCATCTTCGCGCTCATAGAGTGCCAGTGAGATCTTCTCGTCCACTTTGGGATCATCGAGTGTGCCGAATACCTCCAGTACATTGTCGGTATCGATATCGACTTTCAGTACCGTACCCAGCTTGAATGCTTTGAGGTCCATCCCATCCATTTTGGCATAAGTGGGTTCACCCGTGCGGATATCCAGGATCATGAAGTTGCCTGACTCGTCTCTGTGCGTATAGGCGATCGTAAAGAGGTGGGCTTTGTCTATGACCATCAGCACTTTGCCGCTGGCACGGCCGCGTCTGGCAATGATGCGCTTGACCACAACGGTATCGCCATGTCTCGCATCACCCAGGAAGTCAGGTTCGACCAACAGGTCCCGCTGCTCTTTGAACTCTGCTTCGACATAGCCGCGTCCGTCTTTTCCCATATAGAGGCGTCCGGTACGGTAAAGCGAGCCAAGTTTCCACAGGCCGTTCACCTCTTCGATAGCTCCGGCCTTCTGCAGGGCTTGAAAGGTATTTTGGTTCTCCTGCTCGATATCCGAAGCAAGACAACCGTTCATAAGTTGTATGGCAAATGGTGAGGACAAAGCAATCCCTTCTTTTTTGATTAATTATAGCACTTTAGTACTTCAACTGTTCCAGTCTGTCGATTCTCTCCTGTGTCGTCGGGTGGGTACGGAAAAGATTTTGCAGCGAGAAGTCTTTGCCCGTAAAGGGGTTGATGATAAACATGTGTGCCGTCTGAGGATCAGCATCATGCATCTCTATCCCCCTGGCATAATTCTCCAGTTTGGCCAGGCCTGACTGGAGCCATTCGGGATGTCCTGTCATACGAGCAGCCCCCTCATCAGCCATAAATTCTCTGCTTCTGCTTACTGTCATCTGTATCACGGTTGCTGCAAGCGGCATGATGATCATCAGGGCGATCATCACGACAGGGTTCGGCCGGTCGCGGTCCCCGCCAAAGAACATCCCGAAGTTTGCGAGCATACTGATCGCCCCAGCGATGGTCGCTGCAACGGTCCCGATGAGCATATCGTAATGTTTGATATGGCTGAGTTCGTGAGCGATCACCGCTTCCACCTCATTCTCATTCATCAGGTTGAGCAGTCCTTCGGTGACTGCCACGGCAGCATTTTCATAGTTGCGTCCCGTTGCAAAGGCATTGGGCTGCTGATCGGGGATGATGTAGAGTGCGGGCATTGGAAGTCCGGCACGCTGTGTCAGTCTGGCAACGATCTCATGGAGTTCCGGAGCGTTGCTCTGATCTACGGGGATCGCATGGTAGTGTTTGAGCACCTGTTTATCACTGTAGTAGTAGGCATAGAAGTTCATCCCCGCAGCGATCAAAAAGGCGATGATCATTCCCCCGCGTCCGCCGATCATCCCGCCAAACCAGATGAAGAGCAGGGTAAGCCCTATCATCAGGGCATAGGTTTTAAACTGTTCCATGAATATGTATTCCTTTGGTAGATAGTGTATAGTTTTACCATTATAGTATAAGATTAGCGTAAATTGAAGGTAAATCATAGATTTGGTTATAATGGAGTTATGAAAAAAATAGCAGTTGTATTGATCGTATTGTCGGTTTCTGTTGTTGCCGAGTATCGGGCTGATATCTCCGTGATCACCGCTGAGATCAAGCAGCGTATGATTAAGGGAAACTCTTACAGGGAGGGGTGTCCTGTAGGGCTAAAAGAGCTTCGGTATCTGCGTATCAGGCATAAAAACTTCAGTGGTCAAGAGCAGTGGGGTGAACTGATCGTCCATCAAGAGGTGGCAGATGAGGTGGTTAAGATTTTTGAGGCATTGTATGAGGCAGACTATCCTATCTATCAGATGAGGCTGGTGAGCGACTATCAGGGAAACGACTGGCAATCTATCGAGGCAGACAACACCTCCGCGTTCAATTGCCGCAGGGCCACAGGAAGCAGGAACTATTCCAAACATGCTTACGGCAAAGCGATCGATATCAACCCGATCGAAAACCCCTATATCTCCAGAAGCGGACATATCAGCCATAAAGCATCATTGGTCTATCGAAAAAGAGTGCATAAGAACGATACTGCAGCAGACAGGGCCGTACTTCTGTCGGAGGACAAGGCAGTAAGGATATTTAAAAAGTACGGCTGGCAGTGGGGCGGTGACTGGAGCGGTGTGAAGGATTATCAGCACTTTGCAAAGTGAGCGAGATTCGTTTTCTTTCTTCGTTACCACGTTGTACGTGGTAATGCCTATCCAAAATCGTATAACTCACCTAGAGGTGGATTTTAACATCTTTGAAAAACCACTATACCATGTATACAAACCAAGAAAACTATTTTCTCTTTTTTCCCTGAGGCGTGCACCCCTTGGTGATCTCTTTTTGTGTAGCGTTTATGATCGATTGTATCTTACTATCATCTGAAACCGCTTTTTTGATGATCGCCATTGCTTCATTTTGCCTGCCTGTATGGCAGAGGAGATCAGCGAGATTGTTCAGTGCCAGAGGATGTGCAGGCTCTACAGAGAGGAGTTCGCGATAGTATTTTTCTGCTGCGGCGAATTGCTTTGCCTGATAGCAGGCATTGGCCAATGCAAAAAGTATATTAATGTCTTTTGGCCAACGCTTTAAAGCACTCTTATAGGCAACGATCGCATCGTCTCTCATCCCTGTTTTTTCAAGATCATAGGCAGCGTGTAGAAATGCTTTGGATGTAGCAGTTGCCGGTAGATATCCCGGGGGAAGGAGCACTACACCCCAATTGCCGCTTCGTTCCCAGAGTCTTCTGAAAGTAGCAATGCTTATTGCTTCATGCGGGCGGTCGGAAAAGTGCATCAAAATAGTCTGATCCTTCTTGTTGTAGCCTGTGACAGGAGCATAGTGCCATAGCGGATACCAGGCGTAGCTACGGTTGAGCAGGACGATGACGGGATGTTGTTTCTCCAGTTCCCGGAGCAGGGCATCAAATGTGGGTGTCAGGGTATAGGCGATCAGGCCGTTTGCCCGTGCCGTGGCCATCAGTTCTATCTGCAGTGTGCCGCCTTTTTCGGGGATCAATGTCCTTGCATCGAGTTCCTCCTGTGACAGACGGGGCGTATAGGGAGCGGTTGCCTGCCAGTAGGAGGAGACCATTTCGATGGATGTCGCCGCGCACAAGTCTGAGCGTGGAGCCACAAAAGGGACTTTGATATGATCCCCGGATGGGAGCAGGGGTTCTTTGGGACCACACCCGCCAAGTATCAATAATGCAGCGAGAGCCGGCATTAAGCGGGTACGGTGGTTTCTTTTCACTCTATCGGACAGAACGGGTGAAATTGAAAACTTTGGTCAATCCGAGAATATCGGTGATCAGCAGAACCACAAAAACAAAGACAGCAGCACCGATCAATGAACCGAGCGCATCGCTGCCGGCCGGCAATGTATCTATCTCCTGGGCAAACTTTGATGCCTCTTCATCCGTCATCGCTGCTACCCTCTCTTCGATCGTTTTGGGATCAACATCCATCTGTTCCAGGATTTTTGCCACATCCTGGCGGGCAGTGAATTGGATGATCTTCTCTTTTGAAGATAAGGTTTCCGTTTGATTGAAAAGGGCTTCTGTCGAAGCGATCTGTGCCCAGGAAGTTTGAGTCAATAGTGTGATACTTAAAATGAATGATAAAACCAGTTTTGATATCTTCATTATAATCCTTTCATTGATTTTATTTTTTATTGTTAAAAAGGTCAGTCCCATGGTCTGAAATTCTATAGGGTATTATAATGCAATGCTGCTTATGGTTAAAAGTGGGTTGTGATCGGAACGGGGATGAAGGATTATCACTATTTTAGGCACTATGGAGGTATGCTCACCATTTTTTAGAGGTTTAACTCTCCTCCTCTTCCCCGGTTGACGGGAAGAGGAGAGCTAAAAAGCCTGCATTTGCTATTCTTTCACTATTCAGCTATAATTACTGCATTCAAAGATGATTTAGAGTTTCATCTTAGGCTAGACTTTTATTGCTTACATTTCGTTTACAGTATTATCCTTTCCAAAGAACACTCCACATTATATTTTGAGCATTTCATTCATGAAATGTATTAACACCTAAAGGAATTGCAATGGCAACTCAAGTAAACGGAACTGTAAAATGGTTCAACAGCGAAAAAGGTTTCGGTTTTATCGAACAGGAAAATGGCGGAGATGATGTATTTGTACACTATCGCCAGATCAACAGCAGCGGTTATGGCCGTGTCTCTCTCAATGAGGGGCAAAAAGTGACATTCGAGATCGGCAAAGGCGAAAAAGGCCTGCAGGCTGAAAACGTTACCGGTCTTTAAGACTATTATGGGCAGAGCATTCTGCCCATAGGTTAAATAGTTTAATAAAGAGACTGATGGGTCTTTTTATGAATTGCTTAAAGGAAACGTATGCAAAGTAAAGAAGCTGTTTTTGAAGCGTTAAAAGAAGGTAAAAATCTCATTAGTAATATCACTGGGTTGCAATATACTCTTATTAACAACATATTGCATGCCCGTAACAGCGAGGGAGGCGAGTGGAACCAGAGTGAACTCGGTTTTCACAATCCGCCATCCTGGCTCAACCTCAAGATCATAGAAGAAAAATTATAAATCTATCAGAGGTCACAGAATTCGATAGAGTTTTGTCGTGCCATACTTTTTCTTTCTTATGACCGTTTCGGTTCCGAGCTTACAAAAGCCTTGTGCTTACACTCTCTGTGAGAAAGCAGTTTGCTTTCCCTTACAGCTCTCATGGTTTCAAACCTATGAACGATAAAGCATTATCGTTCATGTACAGTTCTCACTATTCACCTTTGTTTAACGGTTCTCATTTTTTAAAGACATTCCCCAGCATCCCTTTGATCGCGCTTTGTAGATCGGCAGGATAGACCACGAACTTGGCATTTTGGCTTTTGCTCATCTCTTGAAGTGTACTGATGTATCGGTCACCCAGCAGGAACATCGCAGGGAGTTCGTTATCTTTGATGTTTTGGGTGATGATGTTGATCGCTTCTCCCGAGGCATTTGCCAGAGCGATCTGCGCCTGTGCTTCTCTTTTGGCCGCTTCCAGCTTGCCGTCCGCTTCAAGGATGGCAGCGTTTTTGTTCCCTTCTGCGGTGGTTTCGATCGCACGTCTCTCTCGCTCGGCAGCTGCCTGTCTCTCCATCGATGCCTGCATTGACGGGCTTGGGTTGATATCCTGGATCTCTACGGATTTGACTGTCACGCCCCAGTCTGCCACATCGTCGATGATGGAGTCTTTGAGCTTTGTTTTGATCTGTTCACGGTTGGAGAGCGCATCATCAAGGTTCATCTCTCCCAGGATCGAACGCAGGGTTGTCATCACCAGCTGCTGTATCGCTGCTTTAAAATCCTCGATACCGTAGATCGCATCTCGTGGGTTGGTGACACGTGCGAAGGTGACGGCGTTGGTATGGATAACGGCGTTGTCTTTGGTGATCACCTCCTGTTCAGGGATATCAAGGATAAGGTCCCGGGTGGAGACACGCTCCCGGATCGACTCGATATAGGGAATGATAATATTAAGGCCGGGGGTAAGCGTACGGCTGAACTTTCCGAGCCGTTCCACGACCCACTCTTCACCCTGAGGTACGATATTGATCCCTTTGTAGAGTGTAACGATGACTAAAACAGCGAGGATAATCAGTATATTGAGTGCTTCCATAAATTTTCTCCTTTTTTATTTGATAAGGGCGGACAAGAAGCGAAGCTCCTTATCCTACGTTGTGATCACTTACACCGGTTCGACTTCGATGAGCTGACCATTGATCTGTACGATCCTGACACGTGTATCCTTGGCGATCCTGACCTTGGCTGTGGCATGCCATATCGTGTTGCCCAGTACTGGCGAGTCAAATTTCACTTTGCCTCTGTTGTGCGGTTCTATCTCCTCCAGCACTCTTCCCAGAGTATCCAGACGGTAGTTGGACTGGCCGCTGTCGGTCTGGTGCGGTTCACGGAACCACTTGAACCATGCAGCGATGGAGAGCAGCGAGAGGAGTATCCATACAAAGAGTTCGGTATTGAACGTTGTGCCAAAGAGCATATCGATCACACCGACCAGTATCGCTGCCACGCCGAGCCCCAGCATAAAGAACGTTCCCAGGTTCATCTCGATGATCAGAAGGATGATCCCCAGGACGATCCAGTGCCACCAGAGCATAAATTCGTTTAAAAATGTGATCATTAATTCCCTCCTTTAATCGTCAATTATAGCATAAGGATCAGAGGTTTTGCGTGTAAAAAATATCTCTGAATATACCTTGAAGAAAAAGGAACAATTGATTAAAAAATAATCTGCCTGCCGTGGCACGGCATGACTATTTGGGTTTATAATGATAAAAAATGAAAAAGATAAGGATCTCTATTGAACGCGAAAGAAAAAAATTTGAATAAACTCTATCAAGCAAGAGTTGCTCATCTTAAGTGGGTCAATACCATCAAACTCCTTGTATCAGGCTTGAAAGTGGATAAGAGTCATCTAACCCTGCCTATTATTCAAGAGTCTGATGTTGGTGCATGGTACTACACTGATGCCATCCAGTTTTCACAATTTAAAAGCCAGAGTATTCTGGAGGAGATGGAATCGATTTTGGAGGAGATGTTTTCTACCTATGCAAAGATCTATGAGATATATTTCACCCGGAAGCAGAGTACATTAAAGAGCTTTTTAGGGATGAAAGATATCTCGCTCAGCAGACATGAGATAACGCTGGCTGCACGATACTATGAGGATATAGTGAAACTCTCCAACACATTCAAGGGCAAACTTCACATGTTCGAGAGGCAGATGTTGGCGATGCAGGAGAGTGAACATGTTTTGGTGAGCCATTTTGAAGTCGCAGAAGAAGAAAAAGCGGTACAACCGAAAAAAATGGTTACGCCGGTAAAAGAGGAGAGCAATTACTCCTATGGACCAAGATCACGCTAGAGAAGCCGCCCTCTCAAACGAGTGTCTGAAGCACTTTCTGAAGTTCTTCGGACAGAGGGGCTTCTAAGCTGTATGTTTTGCCGTCAATCTTAAATGATACAAGAGTGGCGTGCAAAAAGAGCCGGGCAGAGTGGTGATGTTTGGCAAAGTAGCGGTTTTGTTTCTCGTCTCCGTAGCGTTCATCCCCGATGATGGGGTGGCCAAGATAGGCGAGCTGTGTGCGTATCTGATGCATACGGCCTGTGAGTATCTGAACATCCATCAGGGTAGCACCTTTGTAGTGCCTCAGGGGGGTGAAGATGCTTGTTGAAGCTTTTCCTGTGTCACTGACCTGTACTTTTTGGGTTCTCTCCTGTTTTCTCTCCAGTGTGTGTGTCATTTTCCTGGTTCCGCCCTTCCATTCTCCCGAGACCAGCGCGGTGTAGTGCTTTTCGATCTGATGGGCTTCCCTGAGCAGGGTATGGAGTGCCTGGAGCATTTTTCTGCTTTTTGCGACAAGGAGTAGGCCGCTGGTCTCCATATCGAGTCTGTGGACCAGTTCGAGGTAGTCAAGATCGGAGCGGAGCTGGCGGAGTATCTCGATGACTCCAAGCTCTGCATGGCTTCCCCCGTGTACGGCAAGCCCGCCGGGTTTGTTCAGTACGATGAGTTCTTCATCTTCGAAAAGCGTTGCCTCTTTGACAAGCCTCAGTAGATGATCCGGTGCTTTTGAAAGCGGTTTTTTCTCTTCCATGATCACAGGCGGGATACGTACGATGTCCCCCGGCTGGAGTTTCTGCTCGGGTTTTGTGCGTTTTTTGTTGACCCGTACTTCCCCTTTGCGGATAATACGGTAGATGCGTGTTTTTGGGATGCCTTTAAGCTGTCGAAGCAGGAAGTTGTCGATACGCTGTCCCGCGTCATGTTCGGTGATGGTATGGAAGGTGACTGCTGTGGTCTTTTGGGTTTGCTGCATAAAGCGGATTATAGCCAAATCAGGGTTATAAGCTACATTTAGGTATAATCGCGGAAAATTTTTAGCTAAATAATGAAGGATTTAACAATGGCAGAACAATTAAATGTTTACTATGACAAAGATTGTGATCTTAGTATCATCAAGTCTAAAACTGTTGCAATGATCGGTTTCGGATCTCAGGGGCATGCGCATGCTGAGAACCTCAGAGACTCCGGTGTAGAGGTAGTGATCGGTCTTAGAAAAGGCGGAAGCTCTTGGGAAAAAGCGGCGGCTAAAGGCTTTGAAGTGCTTACGGTCGAAGAGGCGTCTGCTAAGGGTGACGTTGTTATGATCCTTCTTCCGGATGAAAACCAAAAAGAGATCTATGAAGCGCAGATCGAGCCAAACCTCAAAGAGGGTGCAACGATCGCATTCGGTCACGGGTTTGCTATCCACTACGGACGTATCCAGCCAAGAGCGGATATCAACGTCATGATGGTTGCGCCAAAAGCACCGGGTCATACTGTAAGAAGCGAATTTGTAAGAGGCGGCGGTATCCCTGACCTGATCGCTATCGGTCAAAACCCAAGCGGCAATACAAAAGATGTAGCGCTCTCTTACGCTTCGGCGATCGGCGGCGGTAGAACAGGTATCATCGAAACGACTTTCAAAGATGAGACTGAGACTGACCTTTTCGGTGAGCAGGCAGTACTTTGCGGTGGTGTATCCGCACTGATCCAGGCTGGTTTTGAGACATTGACTGAAGCGGGTTACCCTGCAGAGATGGCATACTTCGAGTGTCTTCACGAGATGAAACTGATCGTTGATTTGATCTTCGAAGGCGGTATCGCGGATATGAGATACTCTATCTCCAACACAGCAGAGTACGGTGACATGGTAAGCGGTCCAAGAGTGATCAATGAAGAGTCCAAAAAAGCGATGAAAGAGATCCTTAAAGAGATCCAAAACGGTAGATTTGCAAAAGACTTCGTACTTGAAGGCCAGGCAGGTTACCCAAGAATGAACGCTGAGAGAAACAACCTTAAAGCACACCCGGTAGAAGTAACAGGTGCTAGACTTCGTGCAATGATGCCGTGGATCAAGGCGAACAAAATCGTAGACCAGGAAACTAACTAATCTTTTTGGTTATTTCCCTGCATCTTTAAGGGATGGATTCGGTCAGCTACTTCTTGTAGCCTCCCTTATCCAAACCCTCAAATCTACAGCCAACTAACCAGAAATCTTGAGTTGGTTTGTATGTACTCCCTTCCCAATCATCAATAAAAGTTTTTCATTTTTACCCAATTTTCATAATTTGTTTTGTATTTGTTCCCAGATATCGGCAATCAGTTCTTTTTCGATAAAATAAGCAAAAAATAGAGACAAGTGGGAAATATGGCCAAAGAGAGAAAGCACAGAGCATCATCAACAAGATCTACGACAAAAAAAACACCTGCCAGACGCAGCAGATCGGTCAGTAAAAAAAATACGCTGAAAAAGGACTTGATGATCTTTGGCACGGTGATAGTGATGGTCGCCATGGTAGTGCTTGGCTACTTTATAGGAAAAAGTGAAGCTGCCATCGAGCCCAATCCCAATACCCTATTACTGAAGAGCGCTTCCGATAACAAAGTACTCTTTGAGAGTCTGGAAAAAGTCAAACAGGAGAGAGCGCTCAAAGAGAAGAAGAGAGAAGAGGAGCTTGCGCAGAAACGCAAAGCGAAGCAGCAGGAGGAGAGGGAAAAAGCTGCGCTTCAGGCTCAAAAGAGGGAAGAGCAGAAAAAAATTATTGAGAAGAAGCAGGGGCTCTCCTATCCAGAGGATGTGGTACACTACGAAGAGACGATCAGTGCTTCAAAAAGCGAGAAGCCCAAACTGGTGATCATTATCGATGATGTCTCTTCCCGTTCACAGCTAGAGCAAATTCGTGCACTGGGATTGAAGCTCACCCCTTCGATATTCCCTCCATATAGCCTTTCGCCCTCAAACCAAAAGTTGGCGGAGGGGTTAAAGCACTACATGATCCATCTTCCTATGGAGTCAGGCAAAGTTTTTGACAAACAGGAAAAAACCCTGATGGTCACAGATACCCCGGAGATGATAGAGGCCAGGGTCAGAGAGCTTCGCAGCCTTTTCCCCGCAGCAAGATTTGTGAACAACCATACCGGCTCAGTGTTCACCGGGCACTATCCTGCGATGGAGAGGCTCTATCAGGCACTTCTGAAGGAGGGCTTTGTCTTTGTGGACAGCCGCACGATCGCAGGAAGTAAAGTGCCACAGATTGCCAAAAAATATGCACAACACTATATCTCACGTGATATATTTATAGACAATAAACACAATGTCTCTTATATCCATAAACAGCTCAAACAGGCGGTAAAGATCGCCCAAAAAAGAGGTTATGCGATCGCCATCGGCCATCCTCATGAGGTGACACTGCAAGCACTGGCAAGCGCCGGGGAGATACTGAAGGAGATAGAGATCGTCTACATCGATGAACTCTATCCGCCAAAGGCAGGAAGATGAGAGGAATTGTTATCGCTGTACTGATAGGCCTGGTATTTTTTGCGCTCTCCATATGGGTATTTACTCCCCAGCACAGTCTGCTGATCGGGCTGGTTGCATTCATGGTGGCACTCTGGACCAATGAAGCCTTACCGCTTGGGGCGGTCTCATTACTGCCGATAATGTTGTTTCCGCTCTTTGGTATCCTCGATGTCAATAAAGTTACATCCAACTACTCCAATTCGATCATCTTTCTTTTTTTGGGGGGATTTATGCTGGCGATCGCACTGGAGAAGATCAATCTGCACAAATACTTCTCTGCAAAGCTTTTAAGTTTTTTCCCTAAAACCCCAAGAGGGATCATCTATGCCTTGGCCATTACTTCCGCACTTCTCAGTGGGATACTCTCCAACACGACGGTGACACTGATGTTGATGCCTATTGCACTTTTTTTGAGTGACAATATCAGGCTGAAGGTCCGCTTTTTGCTGGGTATGGCATATGGTTCAAGTATCGGGGGGATACTCACGCCTATCGGAACACCCCCCAACCTGATCCTGCTTGGGTTCCTGGAGGAGCATGGGCTGCCTGTATTGGCTTTTGGCGAGTGGATGTACATGATGACCCCGGTAGTTGCGGCGATGCTGCTGATCATTCCCTGGCTGCTTGCCCTGGGAGTGTCGAACGAATCTGTGGCAGATGTCCGCAATGAGGTTCCTCAGCTCAACAGTGAACAGAGAAGGCTCTACTGGATCATAGGGGTCCTTGCGACGATCCTGGTTGCAAATACATTTATGAAACAGATCGCAGGCTTTGCGCTTGATGAGAAACTCGTGTTGCTGGGGTTTGGCCTCTTGATGTTCGTACCGCGCATCGGGTTTCTGGAGTGGGAAGATACACGGAATGTACCCTATGAGATCATCTTCTTGTTCGGTGCGGGATTCTCCATCGCTGCAGCCTTTACAAACACCGGACTTGCCGCAGATATCGCGACAAAACTGGCATTTATCTCATCGATCCCTCTCTTCTGGATGTTTTTGGTGGTAGCGCTTGTTGTCACATTCTCCACCGAAGTGACAAGCAACACGGCACTCACCTCCATCGCTATCCCGATCTTTTATGAGTTTTCAAAAATGATGCCCCAGAGCGAGGGAATCCTGCTGCTGATGGTCGCAACGGTGGCTGCGAGCTATGCCTTTATGCTTCCTATCGCAACGCCGCCAAACGCGATCGTGATGAGCTCCAGGGTGATCCGTATCAAAGAGATGGCTGCTATCGGATTTAAGCTCAACCTGATCGGTGTGACCGTACTCTCTGTGATTGCCTATACGCTATGGAGACTCATGTTGTAAAAAAGAGTTGATGCAAGAACTCCAGCCCTATCCTTTTACATTCTCTGGTAATACGATGAGAAGAGATACCAGCGGTCAGGAAAACGTGCCAAAGAGTACACCTACGAAGACTTAAAGTATAGAGCCAGGAGGGTGCTGGATAGCCTTTATATCTAAGAGTGTCGGTAAACAATAGGAGTACCCGAAATTTTAGAGGTGAAATTGTACTTTAAATTTAAATTGGGGGGGGATAAATCTATGGGATTGATTGAAATGAGTAATGGTGGAGCATAGCGGGATCGAACCGCTGACCTCTTCGCTGCCAGCGAAGCGCTCTCCCAGCTGAGCTAATGCCCCATAAATAAAGCAAAGAATTTTACTAAAAAAATAGTTAAAATATACTGTATAGTGAGGCAAAGGCTCCAAGTGCGCTCCGATAGACTGAAATCATACGCTTCACTTCCCTATAGCATTTTGACGATATGGTATCATATGAGATATGAAACGAGGAAAGATAATTCCAAAACACAAAAGAGGTGGAAACAGATGCGCTCACTCTATATCACCGCAACGCAGAAAAATGTCGGGATGCTTTTTGTCTCTTTGGGGTTTATGGAGATGCTCAAACGCAAGCTTCACAGAGTGGCATTTTTCCGTCCGATCATAGAATCAAAAGAGAAAAAAGATCACAGCATCACTTTTATGCTTCAGCACTACAAGCTCGATATGAACTACGAAGAGTGTTATGGATGTGATATTGAGTATGCCGAGAAGATGTTTGCTGCAGGAGAGAGTCAAAAGCTCTACAGTGAGCTTCTGGAAAAATTTAAAACACTTGAAGCGCGTTACGACTTTGTGCTGTGTGAGGGGCTGCCTCGAAGTGTTTTAAAGGCATTGGAGTATTATGACCTGAACCTGCAGCTTGCGCAAAACTTTTCCAGTGCAGTTGTCAATGTCATCACGGCACAACATAGAGAGGCAGAAGATATCTACGAAGAGATACTCGTTGAGCATGAGAAGTTCAGAGATGAGGGATGTGTGCACTTTGCAAGTTTTGTCAGCCGTGTGGATGAACAGCAGCAAAATTTCTTGCAAAAAAAACTCAAAAAGCTGGATGCTGGAGTCTATTATCTGCCTGAGATTCGGGAGCTTGGCACTCCCACGATCCAGGATCTGCTTGAGACGCTGGATCTAAGCAAGATACTCTTTGGTGAGAATGATCACACCCGTACTATACGGGCTTTTCGTGTGGCGGATATGGAGACAGTGCACTTTTTGGAGCAGATTCAAGAAGATGATCTTGTGGTGGTCCCTGCCGACAGGGTGGGGATCATTCTCTCACTATTTTTGGCACTCTATTCAAATGCGTATCCCAAGATCAGCGGAATCATCTTCCCCTCTTCGGTACCGCTGCATCCCAATATCAAAAAGATGATCGATGGGCTGGAGGGGCATAAGATACCTCTTTTGAGCACATCAAAAGAGACCTACCAAACCGTGCAGGCGCTCTCGGGTGTGCATGCACGCCTGCGTGCAGAGAACCGCAGGAAGATCGCTTTGGCACTGGGGCTTTTTGAAAAAAGTGTCGATACAGCGGTTTTGGAGCAGAAGCTCAGTCACCTGCAAAGTGAGGTGCTCACCCCTTTGATGTTTGAGTATACATTGTATGAACTGGCACGTAAAAAAATCAAAAAGATTGTCTTGCCCGAGAGCTCCGATGAGCGTATTTTAAGGGCTGCAGAGATCATTTTGCGCAGAGGCATCGCCCAGATAGTACTGCTGGGAGAGAAAAAGGAGATCGAACAGAACAGCCAAAGATTGGGGCTCGATCTTGCACAGGCAGAAGTGATCGATCCGCGCACTTCAGGGTACCTGGAGGGTTTTGCACAAGCATACTATGCGCTGCGAAAAACAAAGGGGGTCAGTCAAAAGGGTGCAGATGAGAGGGTGCAGGATATGAACTATTTTGCAACGATGATGGTATATATGGGATATGCCGACGGTATGGTAAGCGGGGCGATACACTCAACCGCCGATACGATCCGGCCCGCTTTTCAGATCATTAAGGCAGCACCGGGTGTCAGTGCGGTCTCAAGCGTCTTTTTTATGTGTTTCAAAACAAGAGTGCTTGTATATGGAGACTGCGCGGTCAATCTTGACCCCGATGCTGAGACTTTGGCAGATATAGCGATCGCTTCGGCGGAAACGGCACGTGCCTTTGGGATAGAACCCAAAGTGGCAATGCTCTCCTATTCTACGGGTTCAAGCGGAAGCGGTGCAGATGTAGATAAAGTACGCGAAGCTACAGAAATTGTCAGGACAAAAAGAGCTGATCTCCCGGTAGAAGGACCGATCCAGTACGATGCAGCGATCGACAAAGCGGTGGCAAAAACAAAGATCCCGGACTCGGAAGTCGCTGGAGAGGCAACTGTATTTATCTTCCCAGATCTTAACACAGGAAACAATACCTATAAAGCGGTTCAGAGTTCAAGCGGTGCCCTCGCTATCGGTCCGATCCTCCAGGGTCTCAGGAAACCGGTCAATGACCTGAGCCGCGGATGCAGTGTGGATGATATTGTCAATACGGTTGCCATTACAGCGATCCAGGCAGGGGATGCCGGATGAAAATCGCAGTGATCAATTCCGGAAGCTCTTCGATCAAGTTTAAACTGTTTTATCATCATACTTTGGAGCTGCTCGCTCATATCCATCTGGAGAAGATAGGCGAGAGCTATTCTGTCGTAACACTGAAATACTCTAGCGGAGAAAAGGTGTTCAACACGGTGATCAGAGATCACGAAGAGGGACTGGAGCAGATCGCTTCACTTTTGGCGAAGGAGCATATCCTGGAGGATTTTTCTTCTTTGGACGCAATAGCACATCGGGTGGTACACGGCGGAGAGTATTTTCGTGAAGCGACCTTCATCACCGAGGATGTGATCGGGAAGATAGAGGGGCTGATCCCTTTGGCACCTTTGCACAACAGGGCGAACCTGGAGGGGATCAGGATCTCCATGCAAAAGGCGCCCAAAGCACCGCAGATAGCCGTTTTTGATACCGCATTTCACGAGACAATGCCCAAAGAGGCTTATATGTACGCCCTGAAGCACTCTATGTATGATGAACATAAAATACGCCGCTACGGTTTTCATGGGAGCTCTCATGCCTATGTTTTGAGTGAAGCGGCAAAATTGTTGGGGAAAGAGGCCAATGAGCTTAATGTGATCACGCTGCACTTGGGCAACGGATCGAGTGCCTGTGCGATACTGAAGGGAAAAAGCATCGACACCTCGATGGGGTTCACCCCGCTGGAGGGACTTGTGATGGGTACACGAAGCGGAGATATCGACCCCGCCGTGGTGCTCTATATGCAGCGGGTTCTGGGGCTGAGTGTTGATGAAGTGGACCGTATCTTAAATGAAGAATCTGGCCTTGTGGGGATCTGCGGCATCAAAGATGTACGAACGATCCTGGAGCAGGAGGATGAAGCCTCAAAGCTTGCCATTGCCATGATGGTGCGGCGTATCAAAAAATATATCGGGGCATATATGGCACTTTTGGGAGATGTCGATGCGATTGTATTTACCGGTGGAATAGGGGAGAACAGCGCTGTGATCCGCCGGAAAGTTCTGGAAAATATCGGCTTTGGAATTGTTCTGGAGAGAGAACAAAACATTCGCAATGCCAGATCTATCTCTGCTCCCCAAAGCAGTATAGCGCTACTCGTGATCCCGACTGATGAGGAGCTTGAGATCGCCAAAGAATCACTGAAGCTTCTGGAGAAAAAGCAGACACCGAGTGTAAAATGAAAATATGACAATTTGAAATACTTTTCAGGCTGGGGCTGTCTGTTAGGCTATCATCTATAAAAAAGGGGTGGTATGAGCCAGAAAGTGACAGCGCATATCCGGGAACTCGAAGCGATGAAGAAGTACCCTGATCCGCTCTTCTACAAGGGGGATCTTGCACTTTTAAGCCGTCCGAAAGTCTCTATCGTCGGCACAAGGAGTCCCTCTGTCTATACCCAGAATTTCACCTATACCCTTGCCAGGGCATTGGCCAAAAGAGGGGTATCTGTCGTGAGCGGTGCGGCGATGGGGGTCGATGCGATAGCACATAAAGGTGCAGGGGAGGAAAATACGATCGCCGTGGCAGCCAACGGGCTGGATATACGTTATCCTGCGGTCAACAGAAAACTGATCGAGACAATTGAATCCAGAGGACTGGTGCTGAGTCAGTTCGATGAGGGGTTCAAGGCAACAGGATGGAGCTTTGTCGTACGCAATGAACTGGTCGTTGCGCTCGGGGAGATACTGATCGTCACCGAAGCGGATATGGAGAGCGGTTCGATGCGTTCGGTGGAGTATGCTCTGAAAATGGGCAAGGAGATCTATGTATGTCCCCATAGACTTGGAGAGAGCCGGGGGACCAATACCCTGCTTGCAGAGGGCAAAGCCAAGCCTATCTATGAGATAGAAGCTTTCGCTTCACGCTTTGGAAGGAAGGTAAAGAGTGAAATTCCCAGAGATGAGTTTTTCTATTTTTGTCAGACCTCGCCGACATTCGATGCCGCACTGGAACGTTTCGGGGGCAGGGTCTACGAAGCAGAACTGGAAGGGGCCATCACGATACAAAACGGTATCGTGAGACTGGATTGATCCGAAGGATTACTTTGAAAGCTGCTCAAGAAGGTTTTCGAGATAATCCTGAGGGATCATCCCTGCCTGTACGGACTGTACATCACCTTTTGTATCCATAGCGACCATAAAAGGGATGCTTCCGCTCCATTCGGCACGTACAGCGATATAGTTGACCAGCATCCTTGCATTTTTTTCTGTGGAAACGGTATAGTTGATCCCTTTTTGGGAGACAAAATCTTTTAACTCTGCTTCATTCATCCCCTGTACTTCAATCGATACAATCGCCAGCTTGTCCTTGTATTTTTCCTGAAGTTCGATGAGATGGGGGATAGACTTGAGGCATGGAGGGCATTTGTGTCCAAAAAACTCAAGAAAAACCACTTTCCCTTTCAGCGAAGGGATATCCAGCCCCTGATCGGCACCTTTGACCTGCACAGTTGTACCATTGATATCTTTGAAAGAGAGATCAGGCTGTTCTTCCGCATATGACCATGTCCCAAGCGAAACAATAACAAAAAATAGAGTAAGCATTTTTTTCATCGATAAAACCTTTGTAAGAAATTAATGCCCACATTATACAGAAACAATATGTAATAAACGTGAAGCGAATAATAAAAGTATCTGAGGGGATAAATCGATGAACAAAGAGCAATTATGGAAGGGGTTGTTTTAAAGGGAAAAGTTTGAAATGTTTATAAGGAGGTATGAAATCTTCAAGGGGAGTTAAGATCTATACAGCCCATAATTGCTCTTGTAAGCAAATGATACAAAGATAAGGTAAACCGAACACTAATCACAAAGAGTGATTTAACCTTAGAAGGGATAAGATAATGGAATAGATCATAGAGAAAAGGAGAAAATATGGATCCGGTAGAAAAAGATATTCAGGCAAGAAAAGAGGAGATTCTTACCGAGGTGAGAGCGATCTTTAAAGCCAATATGAAGTTCACAGACTGGAATGTCCCTGAAGCAAATGACAGGCTTGGAGCCGAGCTGATCATAGGGGTGATGCAGGAGGCGCTTGACACACTGAAAAAAGATGTAGAGGAGGGGAAATACGATATCTATTGATCCTGTAAGCATAGTGTCCGATAGCGCGGAATGAAGTCTAGTTGTACTATAATGGGCTTTTTAAGTCAAAGAAGGGCATTGCATGAGTAGAAAATTTTGGTTTATGTTTTTCATCCTGCTGACAGGGGTTGGAAGTTCGGCAGATGAGATGAAGGAGAGGAAACTTTCCCAGATGGCCGGACAGATGCTGATGGTCGGGTTTCACGGCACCTCTGCCCCTAAAGGTTCGCAGATCTGTGAGGATATCAGAAGATACGATCTGGGAGGAGTGATACTCTTTGACTTCAACCCTGTGGACAAGAACAAACCTAAAAATATAGCAAACAGGGCACAACTGGCAAAACTGACAAAAGAGCTTCAAGCCTGTTCCAATGACGGTAAGCTTTTAATCGCTGTGGATCAGGAGGGCGGACGGGTACAGCGTCTGAAGATCAGGTACGGCTTTTACGGTCAGTACCCCAAAGCCTCAGATGTCAGCAAAATGAGTAACTCAGAGGTGAAAAGCACCTATGAAAAGATGGCCAAAGAGCTTCAAAGCGTAGGAGTCAATTTCGATCTTGCACCGGTCGTCGATCTCTCTATCAATCCTCACAACCATGTGATCAACGGCTTGGGAAGATCTTTCGGTAAAGATCCCAAAAAGGTTGCTGCATTCTCTTCTCTCTTTATCGATGCAATGCATCGTTATGGTGTGTTGACTTCTCTCAAGCACTTTCCGGGGCATGGCTCTTCGCTTGGAGATACCCACAAAGGCTTTGTGGATGTGACCGATCTTTGGCAGCCTGAAGAGCTGGAACCCTACAGGCTGCTTGCCGATAAAGCAGATACCGTGATGGTCGCCCATGTCTTCAACAAAAAACTGGACAGCCAATACCCTGCCAGTCTCTCCTATGAGACGGTGACCAAAAAGCTTCGGTGGCATCTGGGGTATCACGGTGTCGTGATCACCGATGATCTGCAGATGGGAGCGATCTCCAAAAAATATGGCTTGAAAAATACGCTCAAACTGGCGATCAATGCGGGAAATGATATCCTGCTCTTTGGAAATCAATTAGATCCCAAAAAGACGGTAAGCACAAAAGAACTTGTTGAGAATGTCATGGCACTGGTAAAGAGCGGAGAGATCAAGGAAGAGAGTCTGACCAAAGCCTATCAGAGGATACAAAGGCTCAAAGAGAAACTGTAACCTATTATAGAACTAAAGAAAGTCTATGGTATTGCTTTTACTCGGCAGCGGTTTTAACATCTTAAATGATGAAACGGAACAGAAGGGTTTAGGATGAAGCGTATCGATAAAAATGTGGTGATGCTTGGATGGGTCAGCTACTTTACCGATATGGCGACGGCTATGATCCAGCCCATACTTCCGCTTTTTATCGTATTGATACTGCATGAGGGAATGGACAAACTGGGGTTTGTCATCGCAGTTGCAACATTTGTCTCCTATGCGATGCGGCTCATCTCAGGCTATCTCAGTGACCGTTATGGGATCGTTAAACCTTTGGTAGTGGCAGGGTATGGACTCTCTGCCACTACCAAACCGTTGATAGGTTTTACCGGTAATTATCAGCAGATCACCGTGCTTCAGTCTCTTGAACGTCTGGGAAAAGGGCTGCGTTCTGCGCCCAAAGACCTGATGATTGCAGAGTATAGTGAAAAAAATGCGTCAGGAAAGACCTTTGGATTTCACAAGATGATGGATATCGCAGGAGAGCTCAGCGGGACAGTGATCCTCTTTGCGCTGCTTGCGATCTTCGGACAAAGTGAGAGTGTGATGAGAAATATCTTCTATGCTACACTGATCCCGGGGCTGATCGGTTTGGCGATCATGATCTTTTGGGTACGGGATATCCCCAAACCCTCAAAACATGAAAGTATGAAATTTAGCTTCAGTGATCAGGATAAGCTGACCATCAGAGCGTTGTTTGTCTATTTTTTCTTTGTATTTTTCATGTTCTCTGCCGCCTTTTTTACGGTACAGGCAAAAGAGGTCGGCATCGCAATTGCACTTATTCCGCTGCTTTTTATCGTCTCTACCGGAATACAGACATTAACCAGCTACATCATTGGGGCATGGGTCGACAAGATCGGGGTGAAGCGTATCATGTTGTTTGCCTATCTCAGCGGAGTGATCGCGCAGGTGCTTCTGTACCTTCAAAACCCTCTTTCGACGTGGTTTGCTTTTGCCTTTATGGGGCTCTTCACTGTTGCCTCGCTCAATGCCAACCGTGCCTATATCGCTGACAGGGCACAGAATAAAGGAACGGTTTATGGGATATTTTATGCAGGGGTAGCACTCTTTGGTGCGCTTGGAGCCTATGTGGGAGGTGTGATCTGGGAGTATTTTGGGATGCATACAGCACTTGGGTATTCGCTTGTAGGGACATTGGCGGTGCTGGTGCTTTTTGGTGCGATCGTGAGAAATGGCAAAGAGACTGACAAGGGGTAAAATTAAATCTTATATTTTTCTTTCCGTTCAGCTGTAAATGCCCACCATACTTTCGGCTCTCCTCCATCCATAAAATCCGTGATCGACATCAATACATCAAGTACACAGGGGTCTTGTCTCATGCCTGTCTCTTCACAGAGTTTTTTATAGAGTTTATAGGGGTCTTTCCCTTCGAGTTTTTTTGGGGTGTCGATACCGATACGTTCCAGATCCTTTGCGAGAGACTTGCCGATATTGGGAAGGTCGGTGAGTTTTTTTGTCCTTTTTCTTACAACTTTTTGTGGGTTCATTGCACTTTTCTTTTAGAGATTATCTGCATAACGACAGCGGCAAAGACCAACCCGCCCAGTGTCATTCCGATGACCACAAAAAAGTGCTGCACTCCGAAATAGTCTACCACAGGGTGAAAGAGGATAGGCGAAAAAAACTGTCCCATAAAGAGAAAACTTGTCAGGTAGCCTGAGGATCTGATACGTCTGCTTTCATGGGCAAGATGGAGCATCCAAGCGATGATATTGGTCATCATCAGGCCACCGCCAAACCCCAGGATCGGTGAGGTGAAGAAGAAGAGATAGACGTGATGGACATTACCGATGAGCAGAAAACCTACCGCGACGATACCCATAACGATCATGTAGATGGATTTAAAATCATAGTATATGTTAAGACGGGCAAAAGTGAGCGCCCCGAGTGCATTGAAGATAAATGCCATAGAGATGATCATCCCTGTGAGTTTTCCATCCGCTCCGAAATGGTTCATCATCAAAAAAGGCATCTGTGTCGGCAGGATATAAAAAATCAGCATCAAGAAAAATGCAAGGAGATAGATAGAGAAAAGTCTGGGTTGGACACCCCGTTCATCAGTCAATGGATGACAATGCAACGGCTCTTTGATATACAAAAGGACCAGGGGCAAAAAGAGTATTCCGACCAGATAGATGCCAAAACTGTAACGCCAGTCAATGTCGCTGAGTATACCTCCCGTGAGCAGAAAGAGAAGTCCGCCTATCGAGGTAAAAGCACTTTGCAGACCCATATAGCGATGCCGCTCTTCAGTTTGAAAGTAGTCTCCGACCAGAGAGGTGGTCAATATCATCAGAACGGCGATCGCTACTCCCAGTGCAAAACGGGAAAGAAGCAGAGAGTGGATATCGGACAGATAGAGACCGGCACTTCCCGAGAGTGCGAAGAAGAGCAGTGCTGCCATCAGCGCATGGGTTCGCTTGAAACGATGCAGGAAGTGTCCGAGGAAAGGTGCGAGGATCGCGATGGCCAGAGAGGGGAGGGTAATCATCATCCTGGAGAGAAATTCGATCTGCGAGGTATCGGGGAAATGGTCTTTCAGATGAGGCAGGGAGGTAACGATGGCTACGTTGGACATCATCGTTGTCATCGAGAGCAGCAATAGCGTGAACTTTGTATTGTTTGCGATAGGCAAAACAACTCCTTGGGATACGGTTTTCAATAATATTATATCCAAGCTCTGCTAGAATGGTATAAAGAGTACTTCTGCAGGTCAGGGGGTGTTCATGTCCCAGAAAGGTTAGCGCATGGAAGAGATGCAAAAGATCATCAACTATCATAAAGATACACGCAAATGGCGAATTGGAGTGATCGTTGTCATCGGTGTCATGCTCATTGCTCTCTATCTCTTTTTTTCAAGGGATTCACAGCAGATGGCGTATCGTTATGTGACGGAAGCATTGGAAAAAAGCGATCTTTCCCTGACCGTCTCAGCCAGCGGGTATATCCAGCCGCTGGAGAGTGTGGATGTGGGTACCGAGGTGTCGGGTACCATCGAAGAGGTCTATGTCGATTATAATGATCAGGTAAAAAAAGGCCAGCTTCTGGCGAGCCTGGATACGACGAAGTATCAAAGTGCCTACGACAGGGCAAAGGCTGCGCTTCAGATCTCCAAAGCGGCGCTGGAGAGTGCACAGGCGCAACAGTATCAGGCCGATACAACCATAGAGCGTTATAAACAGCTTAGGATCTCTTCTCGAGGTACCTTGCCGACACAGAGTGACTGGGACAGGGAGTGGTCAAACTACCTGCTTGCCAAAGCGCAGATCGCCAATGCCCAGGCACAGATCGACCAGGCGGGCCATGCGTTGAAGGCTGCCGAGTACGATCTGGAGCGTACCAAGATCTACTCACCCGTAGACGGGACGATCCTGGTGAGAAATGTCGATCCCGGGCAGACAGTGGCAGCAACTTTTCAGACCCCGGTACTTTTCAATATCGCAAAAGACCTGAGCAAAATGGAACTTCAGATCAGTATCGATGAGGCGGATATCGGGAAGATAGATGCTGGGCAAAAAGCAAGCTTTAGTGTTGATGCCTAT